>JASFBJ010000297.1 GCA_030149585.1 Desulfobacterales bacterium
GTAACGTCCTTAAAGCTTGCGGTGAGTCCGGTTCGTCCGGCAGCAAGCTAAAGCCGGCCCCTCTGGGGTAGTTTTTTACTTTTTGACCATTTTCGTCACATAGGCTGATTGTTAACAATCTTGGTTCAAGCCACTCAGTGCGATATCCTTGTCTCTTTAGGCCTTTTTTTCGCTTGCCCCGTTTTGTATCGTTCGCGGATGCGTCCTCCGTCAACGCAAATTAAAATCTTGATGCCTGGTTTCTGCCAGGCTTCATCACTATTGCATTCTATCCGGGTGTTTTTAGCTAACCCGGCAAATCGTAAAGTGATATTTTGCAACAGATGCTCGTTCCCACGTTGTTACCGCCGGTGCATACCGTCCCCACCTGTGCCGGAATTTATTTATCCCACCCCTGGCGGAACTTAAAGTCACCATGGTTAATTTTTTTCTTCTTGCCTTTATTTTTTAATCATTTTCTTTTTCTTCCTTTTTTTCTTTGCCTTTAATTCTTTTTCTTAATCTTCCTTTATTTTGTCCCGATTTCGTCCTTAACCTTCTTTTTTCATTTTGAGCCAATAAAAAAAGGCCCGAAGTCGTCGCTTCGGGCCTTTCACAAAACATCTCCGCAAACAGGTAAGCAAACGGAGACCATCCAGTCTCTATAATAGCCACGACGCCTGCCTGTTTGCAAGATAGGAATCATGGACGAAGTATTTTTATTAGAAATTACGTGTCGGTGGTGCGGGCAATTATTTTATATGTGCCAGAGCTGTTGGCAAGGTCATGTATATTGTTCAGCTTTATGTAGGGATTTTGGCTACCGACGATGCAAAAAGAAAAGACAAGATAAGTATCGGCAATCAGAAAAAGGCAAAAAAACGCGTAGAAGAGCCGAAAGAAAAAGAAGTTTGCGCCAATCATCAAAAAAGTCCGGCGACGCAGGTTCAAACCCCACTCCTCTTGTGATAACCTCCCCTCTAATGCAATCTTTACATGAACCTTGTTGCCATTTTTGTGGGCAAAAAGGAGTCATTTTTAATCAATTTGTCCAGCGAAAGCATGGCCGCAGATTTGATACTGCTCATGATGATCAAATTTCACCACCGGGAGGGTATTATGATCCAAAAAACACCACTCATCAGCCATCGTGTCCGAAAAATCAACGGTAGCTTCGCCTGGATCAGCCATCGTTTTCTCCGCCAAGGTTTCTGGGCCAGTTTGACCCACCATGAACTGCTTATTTATCTGTTTCTTATCATGGTCGGGGATCGCCAAGGTTTATCCTATTATAGCTTTGACAAGATATGCTCTTTGATTGGCATAACTCCTGATGAATACATCTTTGCCAGAAACAGCCTGATTGACAAGGATCTCATTTCCTTTGACGGGCACATGTTCCAGGTTCTTTCGTTACCTGAACGAATCTTACCCATCTCGGGATCACCTATTCTTACCAAAGAAAAAATGCAACAACAGGATCCAGCTACAGTCCATCAAATAATAACAAAAGGTTTGGCAGGAGGTCAGGATGAAACAAATTTGCCCTGATCAACTTGATTTGCGTTTGAGTTGTTTTCGTCCGGTTCGCGCAGAAGAAGTGGAGAAAATGATGTCCTCTTTGAGTAAGCACGGTCAGCTGACTCCGATAACTGCGGTAACTGATGGAGAGCGCCTGGTTTTAATAGACGGATTCAAACGACAGCGCAGCGCAAAGCAATTGGGCATGCAAACAATTGCAGTTTCAGCTATACGGGCATGTACCTATGAAGCCAAGGCAATGGTTTATCTGCTTAATCGGCGGGCAGGATTTTCTGTAATAACAGAAGCCATGCTGATCAGAGATTTGATTGACATTGAAGGGCTTACTCAGGTGGAGGTGGCAACCTTACTTGAGCGACACAAAAGCTGGGTGAGTCGAAGATTGGCAATGATACGGGCTTTAACACCGGAAGTGGCAGACGACATCAAGCTTAATCTGCTGCCTGCCGGGGTCGGTTCGTCACTGGCGCGGTTGCCACTCTGCAACCAGGTTGATTTCTCTGCCACAATCCAAAACCACGGTCTCAAATCAGGTGAAGTCGGCAAACTCGTAGACCTATGGTGTAAAACAAAAGAACCAGGCGTACGACAATGTCTACTTGAATCACCTCATCAGGCCCTGGAAATTGCAACTGAAGGTAAAGAAAAATGGCTTTTGCTCATTGAGACGGTGCTGTTAAAAATTTCAGCCCTAAATCAGCAAGTGCAGAAGATAAAAATATCAAGCAAGGCTATTACTGGTTTGCTGCAACGTCTGGATCTTGCTCTGGCGCAATTACAGGAAACCAAAAAACTTGTCGGAGGCGAACATGAGCCGGTTGACTGAAGAACAACAGGAAAAAATTCGCAAAATATTTAAACAGACTGCGTCAATTCATCAAACATCAAGAAAAACAAAACATAGCCGTAAGGCAGTGCGAAATGCGCTGGGGGTTATCAAATCCATACCCAATGCCCCACAGATTGCTCCTCGCAAAAGCAAACTTGATCCGTATAAAGCAAAGATAAGCCATCTGGTAAAAGAGAAAAAACTAAGCGCAGTTAGAGTATTGGACGATATTAGAGAACTTGGTTATCCCGGTGGTTACTCAATTCTGAAAGAGTATGTTCGCCGTATCAGGCCTAAAACAGCCAAAATACCAAGACCGCCTATTGACCATCCCCCGGGAGAAGAAGGACAAATGGACTGGAGCCCTCATAAGGTCACCATGGGCGGCAGAGAGCTTGTAGTGCATACTGGTTCCATTGTCTTATGCTATAGCCGTTACATCGTTACTCACCATTTTACTGATGAAACCCTTCCGTCGGTTATTCGTCTGCATGAAAAAGCCTTCGCTGAAGTAGGTGCTGTTCCTGAAAAAATAACCTATGACAACATGACAACGGTTGGTCGCCATATTGGCCCGGGTAAGGTGTGGATTAATCAAACTTTTAAAAGATTTGCCGAAGGATACGGTTTTGAAATTGTCATTCTTCAACCCGGTAAAAAAGAAAGACATGGTAAGGTGGAACGGCCATTTCGTTATATTGAGGATAATTTCCTTAATGGGCGGGAGTTTGCTGATCTTGAAGATCTTAACAACAGAGCGGATTATTGGCGTGCTCATACTGCTAATGTCCGTAATCATGGAACTACCAGGGAGCGACCGGTTGACAGGTTGGCCAGAGAAAAAAGCCTGTTAAAACCTTTGCCATGGGACAAATCCGACAAATTCTACAAAGAAGTGGATCGACTTGTCCAAGTGGATTTCTGTGTTGCTGTTGACAAGAGAAAATATTCTGTCAGCCCTGATTTGATTGGGCAATACGTTAAAGTACGTCTGTTTCGCGATCACCTGGAAATATGGACAGAAGAAAAGACGGATTGTCGCCATGTTTATGCTGAAGATGAGCATAGCCGTCAGGTATTGCCTGAACACGAAAAGATTTATAAAACCATAACCGGACAAAGACAATTGCTGAAAGATGCTTTTCTGCGACTTGGTAAAGCGGCTGAAGATTATTATGAAGGCTTAAAAAGAACCCGCAAAAGTGCCGCCGGTTACCATCTTCAGCGTATACTCAAATATGCTGATCGCCACGGTGCAGATGTAGTCTCTGGAGCTCTCGCCCATGCCGCCCGTTATGATGCCTATAGTGCAAATTCTGTTCTCCGTATTATTCAAGGCCGCAAAATCAAGTCTTCATCAAAAAAACATAACTATAAGCCAATTCCGGACAATGTCAGAGATTGGCTTCGTACCTGTGATGTTGAAGAAGATAAGCCCGGCCATTTTGATCAGTTGATTAACAAAAATAACCCTTCGCCTGACAAGGACAGTGGGGATGAGTGAAATCTTAAGTGATCAGGTAAAAAAACAACTCAAAAAACTCTACCTGAGAGACACTGCTGAATACCTTGATGAAGCGTTGGAAAAAGCACAAAAAGAGCAATGTGGACATCTTGCCTTTCTTGCTGACATCGTTGAGCGTCAACTAAAAGCGAGAAAAGGTCGTTCTTTGGAAAAACGGTTAAAAGCAGCTGATTTCCCCAGAGATATGACCTTTGACAATTATGATTTCAACTTCCAGCCAAGCCTCAATGTCGAGTATTTGAAAGACTTGATGGAGCTGTCTTTTGTCGGCAACAGACAACCTTTACTTATACTTGGCAAAACAGGTACCGGAAAAACCCATATTGCCACAGGGCTTGGCATTTTGGCCTGTCAGGCCAATTTCAAAGTACAGTTTTATTCACTGCAAAAATTATTGGCCATACTCTACACATCCCTGGCAGACGACACAACCGATGAAGTTATCGCCAAACTCAGTCGACTTGACCTGCTAATCATTGATAACATCGGCAACATTCGTTCAAAAAATGATTATCCCAGCCTTTTACTTGA
>JASFBJ010000298.1 GCA_030149585.1 Desulfobacterales bacterium
GATAATACTAATAGTATATCTCCGACCGATAACGCAGTGAAATTATTTATGTGACAATCTATAAATCTGTGTGCCTGCTTGTGGAGGTTATTTCGTCCTCGTTCCTAAACATTTGACATTTTAAGGAGTTTGAATGGTTGATATCAGTACTATGGATTGGGAAATTGGAGTAAAGCAGATCAACCTGGCAAAATGGCATGACCGGTTTAATTTGGTGGAAGAATTTGTCATCAGTCCTGATGGTGAAAAAATTGCTGCCATTGTTAATCTTGCCGAAGGGGAATACACTGTTTGTGTTAACGGTGAAACCTGGGACCAGGTATTTGACAAAATATGGTATTTACGGTTTTCGCCTGACAATCGCCTGACTGCAATTGTCTCTGATATGGGAGAATGGACAATTGCAGTTGATGGTCAAACCTGGCCGGAAAAATACAGCTTTGTATGGAGCACCCTTTTTAGCAAAGATGGTAAACGGATTGCAGCCGCAATTCAACAGGAAATGCAATACTGTCTTGCTGTAGACGGTCTAACCTGGCCAAATAGCTACACCAGCCTGACCAATCCTATTTTAAGTGAGAATGGGCATAGCAGTGCGGCCGCAGTTCAAATTGATCCTTTTAAGGAAGGTGAAATTGATAAATTTCAAAAGGGTGCCTTTACTGCCGCCCATGATGGAATCGCCTGGAAACAAAAATTTGTAAATGTCTGGAATCCGGTCTTTAATTCGGACGGCAGCAAGCTTGCGGCTGAAGTTCGTCTGAACCTGTATGATTATACAATTGCGGTTAATCAAACACCCTGGCAGCAAACTTTCAGCGCTGTTTGGGCGCCTCTTTTTGATCCAGAGGGGCTAAAAGTGGTAGCGCCTGTAAGAATCAAGGGTCAATGGACAATGGCTCGCAATGGTGATCAGATCTGGGAACACAGCTTTGTTCAGCTCTGGCATCAGATGTACAGTCCAAACGGCAGGAATCTTGCCGCTATTATCGCTCCTGATTTCGGCAGATGGACCATTGCAGTCAACGACAAGCCGTGGAAAACCACGGTAAGTGATTTAGTTAGTGAAGCTCTTTTTAGCCCTGACTCCGCCAAAATTGCAGCAGTGATTAAAGATAAAAACAGGTGGGGCATTATTCTGGACGGATCTGTCTGGAAAAACCGGTTTGATATGGTCTGGCAACCGGTCTTTTCTCCTGACAGTCAACACCTCGCAGCCAAGGTTGAGCAAAACGGCAAATACAGTATTATAATCGATAATAAACTTTGGAAAGAGCAATATAACGCTGTCTGGAATCCGATCTTTAGCGCGGATAGCCGTAAATTGCTTTTCTGCACTATAGATAAGGGAATTTATTCTCGCCGGGTTTTACCAATAGCAGATATCCTTGGTTAAGGGGAAAAAAATGCATAACCTGTATAATTTTGTCAGCGGACCTCTTGTCTGGATCACTTTTATTATTTTTATTGGGGGTTGTCTTTACCGGATCATCAATATGCTGGTGCTTGTATACCAAACGGAAAAGTTTATTTTCTCTTATATGAGTTTCAAATACAGCTTGCGATCAATTCTCTACTGGTTGACACCCTTTGCAACAGTGAATATGCGTCGCCATCCAATAATGACAATTATCACTTTTGCCTTTCACCTGTCATTATTAATTATACCTCTTTTTTTATCAGCTCATATTATTCTTTTAGAGGAAGCCTGGAATATTGTTTTATTTTCTCTGCCTGACAAGCTGGCTGATTTTTTAACTCTTATAGTGATCGGCAGTTGTATCTTTTTTTTAATTCGTCGTCTGACACAGCCTGAAGTTAAATATGTTAGCTCATCTTCTGATTATCTTATTTTATCAATTGTTGCTGCTCCTTTTATAACCGGTTTTCTGGCCTATCATCAGGTTGGAGGCTATCAGCTTTTTCTTATACTCCATATTCTTTCAGGCGAAATAATGCTGATGGCTATCCCCTTTACCAGATTAAGTCATATGCTTTTTTCAATTTTCACAAGGGCTTATATGGGTTCTGAATTTGGCGGGATTCGAAAATCACGGGACTGGTAATAAAAAGAAAGTTATAAAATTTTCTACCCATTATTAATATTTCATGGAGACTCAATATGGCTGAACCCGCAGTAAAATCTGCAATCAAACCAGCGACTAAACCAGCAACTAAAACCGATAATAAAATTATTGATAAAGGCCTGGACCGGGGAATAGCCGGATTAACCCGGGAAAAAATCACCAGGGTAATTAACCAGGTAATAAAGGGTGAAACAGGCGCCAGGCTCAAGCTTTATGTTGAAACCTGTATTCACTGTGGCTTATGCTCGGATGCCTGCCATTATTATCTTTCTCATGATAAAAATCCTTTATTTTCTCCAGTAGGCAAAGTCAAGCAGACCATGTGGGAAATGCTTAAAAAAAAGGGAAGGGTCTCTCCTGATTTTATTAAAAAAGCCTCTATTATCGCCTCAACAGAATGCAATGTTTGTAAACGCTGTGCCATGTATTGTCCATTCGGGATAGATATTGCCTATATTATGCTTATAGTCAGGCGGATCTGTCATCTTTTGGGGGTTACTCCGCTTTATATTCAAGATACTGCTCACAGCCATTCAGCCACCATGAATCAAATGTGGGTGAAAGATGATGAATGGATTGACACGCTTCAGTGGCAGGAGGAAGAGGCTCAGGCGGAAATTCCTTCCTTGCGGATTCCCCTTGAAAAAGAGGGGGCTGATATTATGTACTCGGTTATCGGCCCTGAGCCGAAATTTCAGGCCCAGCTTATTTATCAGACAGCTATTTTAATGAATGTTGCCGGTATCAACTGGACCATGCCGGCAACCCCTGGCTGGGATAATTCCGATATGGCAATGTATACCGGCGACAACGAAATCATGGGACGTCTTAAAAAAGTCCACTATGAAACTGCTGCCCGGCTTAAGGTAAAAAAGATCGTTATGGGAGAGTGCGGGCATGCCTTTCGTTCAGTATTTGACATGGGTAACCGCTGGCTGGGCTGGAAAATGCCGCCTATTCCAGTTGTGCATGCCGTTGAATTCTATTTTGATCTTATTAAAGAAGGTAAAATAAAAATTAAAAAAAAATTTCAGGACGCGGTTTCCCTGCATGATCCATGTAATATTATCAGAGGGGCTGGCTTGGCTGAAAAAATCCGTTATGTGATTAACGCCATCTGTGAAAATTTTATTGAAATGGAGCCCAACCGGGAGCATAATTATTGTTGCGGAGCTGGTGGCGGTGTTATTAATTGCGGAGCGCCTTATAAATTAAACCGGATGAAAGGCAGTAAGGTTAAAGCAGACCAGCTATCCACTGCAAAAGCAAAAGGCGCAAAGCTTATAATTGCTCCCTGCCATAATTGTCACAGTGGTCTGGAAGATATCACCCAGCATTATCAAATCAATATGGAAATAAAATTCATTGGTGATATTTTATATGAAGTAATGGAGAAACCTGAGTAATTTAAGGAAACACTTATGCAAAAACTTTGCGTTTATATGTCAGCAGCATTGATTATTTCCAGCCTGATATTTATGTCAGCCCACTCCCAGGAAGATGAGATGCTGATAGTTGATAATAAAGTCTTTGAAAATCCTCAGCGTCCGGCAGCAGCTTTCAAACACGATGAGCATAATGAAAATGCCGCCATAGAGGAGTGTAATATTTGTCACCATATTTATAAAGATGGTAAATTGCTGGAAGATGAATCTTCTGAGGACCAACTTTGTTCTGAATGTCATAATCTAACTGCCTCCTATAATCAGCCGGCCTTAAGAAAAGCCTTTCATATAAATTGCAAGGGATGTCATAAAAAAAATGGAGATGGGCCAATTATGTGCGGAGAATGCCATAAAAAATAACTTTTTTATTTGATAAATCCAATACAAATCCTTGATGAAATCTGCCCTTTAAATTTATCTTTAACCTGCAAAACAGTACATTTGCCATTTCCGGATTATTTGCCAAAATCTTCTAAGGTATTTCCCTCAAAATAAACTACCATGTCAGATGCCATTTTTTGAACGTTCCATCGGGTTTATTGCCACCGGGTAGAGACGATGCATGCATCGTCTCTACTAATCCCACAGGTCGAAATGTTAACAGGTGACTTTTATTTATAGAGGGTAGAATATTTTCAGTAAAGTCCCTAAGAGGCTTCAAAAATAGTAGTTTAAAATATTTGACATCAAAAAAAGTGGTGCATATATTGAAAATAAGGCATGCTACGCAAAAAACAGGCCTATATTTACTGTAATTAAAAAATTTAAAAGTCAGCTAAAAATAACTTTTTTAAGATTATTCAGGAGGGATCATGCGGTTTGACAAATTTACCATAAAATCACAGGAATTGAT
>JASFBJ010000299.1 GCA_030149585.1 Desulfobacterales bacterium
GTTGATCACGCACAAATCAGCGGTGAATTATGCCGAAAATGGAAATTGCCTGAAAAACATGCTCTTGCCATGCAGTATCACCACAATCCTTTTGCCTTAAAAGAAAATGATCTGGCCTGTATTATACATATTGCAGATTATATTGCATTTCAATGCGATCTGGATTCTTTCATTGACGCCGCTCTTTACCAGCCTGATGAAAAGGCAATGGAAAAGTTGCAGTTTGATGAAAATGATCTTGCAGAACTTGTTAAGGAAGTTGGTGAGACCCTGGAGCAAGTTACCCAGGCAATTTAAAAGGATATTTTTATTGGAATTATTCTTTTTTCAGTTCATTAATAATATCCCTGATTTTAGCGGCTTTTTCAAATTCCAGTAATTTGGCAGCCTGCTGCATCTGTTTTCCAAGGTCGATAATTAACTGTTCCAGATCTTTGGCAGTTTCATATTGAGCCACAGTTTCGGCAATGCAATTATTTTGAACAGGTCTGGATTCATAATATTCCTGAAAAATATCAGTAACGTGTTTTGTAATAGTGGTTGGAATTATATTATTTTTTTTATTATACAGCTGCTGTATTATTCTACGACGATCTGTTTCATCAATTGTATACTGCATTGAGCGTGTAATTTTATCCGCATACATAATCACCTTGCCATTAATATTCCGGGATGCGCGTCCGCAGGTTTGAATTAAAGATCTGGACGAGCGCAGAAAACCTTCCTTATCAGCATCTAAAATAGCGACTAAGGAAACTTCAGGGATATCCAGCCCTTCCCTTAATAAATTAATACCTATAAGCACGTCAAAATGCCCCAGGCGTAATTCCCGCAAAATCTCCATTCGATCCAAAGTAGTGATATCCGCATGCAGATACCTGACTTTTATTCCCAGATCTTTATAATACTCTGTAAGATCTTCAGCCATCCGCTTAGTCAGCGTGGTTACCAGGATCCGTTCATTATTTTCTTGACGTTGAAGAATTTTATCAAAAAGGTCGTCTACCTGATTTTTTGCAGGTCTTACCTCTATGCATGGATCAATTAAACCAGTAGGCCTTACAATTTGTTCAATAATTGATCCTCTTGCTTTTTCCAGCTCATAATCAGCTGGTGTGGCTGAAACAAAAATTATTTGTTTTACTCTGGATCTGTATTCTTCAAATTTCAAAGGACGGTTATCAAGGGCGGATGGCAATCTGAAACCATATTCAACCAGTGTTTGTTTGCGCGCCCGGTCACCTTTGTACATGGCACGAATCTGGGGAATAGAAATATGGCTTTCATCAACAAAAACCAGGAAATCATCAGGGAAATAGTCGAGCAAGGTAGGCGGCGGCTGGCCCTGCTCTCTGCCGGTTAAATGGCGAGAATAATTTTCAATTCCAGTGCAATATCCAAGCTCTTGAATCATCTCCAGATCAAAATTGGTTCTTTCCTCAATTCGTTGAGCTTCTATTAGTTTATTTGCATTATGAAAATAAGAAATTCTTTCTTTTAATTCCTTTATTATTGTTTTAGCGGCTCTTTTTAAGACACTTTTACGAGTTACATAATGGCTTGCAGGATAGATGGTTATATGGTCAATTTTTTCAATCAAAGTACCTTTAAGAGGATCAATGGTTGCTATCGATTCAATAAAATCACCAAAAAAATCTATTCTTAAAGCAATTTGTTCCTCATAGGCAGGAAAAATTTCAACCCGATCGCCCCTGACCCTGAATACGCCCCTGGAAAAATCAAAATCATTTCGTTCATACTGCATTGCAACCAGATCATAGAGCAAACGGTCTCTAACCAGTTCAGTATTATTTTTAAGTTCCACCCGCATGGCAAGATAATCTTCAGGAGCTCCAAGACCAAAAATACAGGACACACTTGCCACAATAATCACGTCACGACGGGCAAGCACCGAGCGAGTAGCTGAGTGGCGCAGCTTATCGATCATTTCATTAATTGATGAGTCCTTTTGAATATAGGTGTCACTCGAAGGGATATAAGCCTCCGGCTGATAATAATCATAATAGCTCACAAAATACTCTACCGAGTTTTCCGGAAATATTTCTTTGAATTCACTATATAATTGAGCTGCCAGAGATTTATTTGGGGCCATAATCAATGTCGGCCTGTTGGTTTTTGCTATCACATGCGCCATGGTGAATGTTTTACCTGAGCCGGTAACACCTAAAAGAACCTGATCTTTTACACCATCTAACACACCGCGACTCAATTTTTGAATAGCAAGAGGCTGATCCCCATTGGGCTGGAAAGGGGCAACAAGTTTAAAGGAAGACATTATATATTATTATATATCTATTTGATAATAAATGATTAATTAACGGATTGCTTAACAGTATATTTCCACATGGTTCCATTGGAGCTATCTTCAAGGCTAATATTATTTTCTTCAAGTTTTTTTCTGATTTGATCGGCTTTGGCCCAGTTTTTGGCTTGCCTTGCAGCTCTTCTCTCATCAATCAATTGTTCAATCATTTTACTATCAAGGGAATTTTCTTCAGTGCCCTGAGATTTTTTATAAGCAGCATAGCTTGACGGAGATTCATTCAAAATTCCCAGAACCTGCCCTATTCTCTTAATATCGCTTATTCCATTTTGAATTTTTGATAATTTTTCTAAAGAACCAGAGTCAGCTCCCATATCGAAAAGACGGTTCATTTCACGAATCGCTGTAAATAGAATTCCAATGCCGCGGGCTGTATTAAAATCATCATCCATGGCCTCTTTGAATTGATTCCAGTATTCGCCATTTTTTAAGTTATCTCCAGTTGATTTAATCTCTATTGCCTGAGCTCTTTCCAATAGAGAATACATTTTATCCAGCCCAATACCAGCTTCGCACATATTTTTATCTGTAAAATCTATAGGGCTGCGATAATGATTGGAAAGTAAAAAAAGTCGTAACACTTCAGGATGCCAGGTTTTCAGAAGCTCCTTGATAGAAAGGTAATTACCAAGTGATTTTGACATTTTTTCCTGATTGATTCTAACGAAACCATTATGAATCCAATAATTTGCGTAAGGTTTAGCATGAAGACTCTCAGATTGGGCGATCTCATTTTCATGATGAGGAAAAATAAGATCCTTGCCCCCGCCGTGGATATCAAAAGTTTCGCCTAAATATTTGCAGCTCATGGCCGAGCATTCAATATGCCAGCCCGGCCTGCCGGTTCCAAAGGGACTATCCCAGAAAGGCTCCCCAGGTTTAGAAGATTTCCATAATGCAAAATCAAATGGATTTTTTTTGCGTTGATCAATAACCACTCTGCTGCCCGCCTGCATATCTTCAAGTTTACGGCCGGAGAGTTTTCCATATTCTTCAAATTTATCAATCGCAAAAAAAACGTCACCATCTATTTCATAAGCAATATTTTTACTAACCAGTTTTTCTATAAATTTTATAATATCATCCATATGATCGGTAACTTTTGGTTCAATATCAGCCCGCTTCACATAAAGCAGATCCATATCCTCATAAAATTCTTTGATAAACCTGGTAGTTAGCTCATGAGTTGTAATGCCTGTTTTATTGGCGCATTTGATAATTTTATCATCCACATCCGTAAAATTTCTAACATAGGTTATTTTATATCCTCGTTCTTTCAAATACCTGGTAATAACATCAAACACCACGACCGATCTGGCGTGGCCGAGATGACATGAATCATAAACAGTTGGCCCGCATACATACATTTTAACCATGCCGGTTTTAATGGGTTTAAAAAGCTCTTTTTTCCTAGTCAATGTATTATAAATCCGGATCATCATAAGTGTTGGTTTAATCCTTTATATAAATTGCGATTCAGGGGTCGCATTTAGGGTTTGCGCGAGCCCTTAATTGGATAGCTGTTCAAGCAGAACAACGCATTGCGCTCCAATACCCTCTCCTTTACCAATTAGCCCCAGTCCTTCAGTAGTTGTTGCTTTAATATTAATACAATCAACGGCAACTTCAAGAGCCTTGGCAATATTTTTCTGCATAGCCTGTTTAAAAGGTGATATTTTCGGTGCCTGAGCAAATATAACGGCATCCAGATTTATTAAACCAAGACCTTTTTTTTTAAGCAGCAGATTTATCTGAATCAACAGTTTCAGACTGTTAATATTTTTAAATTTTGGATCGCTATCAGGAAAATACTCGCCGATATCACCTAAACCGGCTGCTCCTAAAAGAGCGTCACAGATTGCATGGACGAGTACATCTGCATCTGAATGACCAAGCAAACCCAGTTTATAGGGTATTTTTTCACCGCCTAAAATCAGTTTCCGGCCGATTACCAACTGATGAACATCAGAGCCTAATCCAATACGCATTTAAAATTATCTCGCTTCTGATTTATTAATAACACTATACATC
>JASFBJ010000300.1 GCA_030149585.1 Desulfobacterales bacterium
CGAGTGGCTGTTAACCACTAAGTCCGCGGTTCGAGTCCGTGCTGGGGAGCCAAAAAAAATCAAGGGGTTAGCCAAATCAGGTTAATCCCTTTTTTAGTTTGTGTGAGAAATTATGTGAGAAAAATTTATTTCGCATGATTTCATCCTATCCCCTCAACTCGATGCCTCAGGACTATTTTCGTAATATTTCAACCATTTCCTGACAGCATTGTCGCTAACACCATATTTCCGCCCTTTCTTTTTCTTGTCCAGAGCGTAACATGCGTGGACCCAAAAGGAGGGTTGCCGGATTGTTGTCAAACTTTGCCACAAAGATGTCTTCATAACCATTGCAGGTACGATCATAAGCACTATACGTTGTAGGAAAGTCTATGTGTTTCCATGCTCAAGTTCCTAAAATAGCAACATATATAAAGCAAACATGACGGTTAGGCCTGCAAAAATAATGACCCTTGTGTAAAATGAGATCGACCTATTGTGAATCAATAAATTCAACAGGTTGGAGTTGCTCCCCTAAATCCGTTATAATCAGGTTTTTTTCTATATTCGAAAAATATGTAAAAGCCCCCTTTGAGGGGGCTTTTAAAGGACATCTGCTTTGCTGGAAAAAATTTACCGGCATTAAAAATGTTTTGAAATCATTCTATTTCTTTGCAATATCATCTCTTAGAGCATATTTTAACACTTTTCCTGTAGGGGTTCTAGGTAGCTGGTCAACAACTTCGAGACGTTCAGGCCACTTATATTTTGCAACTCCCAAATTTTCCATAAATGCTATAATCTCTTCAAGTGTGAGTTCTTCAACGTCCGGCTTTTTTTCAACAATAATGCACATTCTTTCTCCCAAACGTTCATCCGGCATCCCTATGGCGGCAACATTGAAAATTTTTGGATGCTCATACAGGATAAACTCAATTTCCTCGGCACTTATATTTATCCCACCTCTGATAATCATATCTTTTTTCCGGGTAACAAAACGATAGTTGCCGTCATCCCCAAGATACCCCACATCACCGCTTCGATAATAACCTTCTGATGTAAATGATTTTTCAGTTAAATCAGGCCGTTTATAATAGCCTGCAAAAATACCCGGACCCTTTCCGCATATTTCCCCTTGTTCACCTCTGGGTACTTCATAGCCCTCATCGTCAAGTATTTTAATGTCGTAAAGAGGTGTTTGAGGCCCAATGGTTTCAGAAACCTCTTCAGCCGTTTGACCAAGCTGAGTTCCTACAAATATACCCTCATTGGAACCATAACCGTTAACTACAAGACATTTTAATTTTTCCATAAGTTCCTTAATGACGGATGTAGGACAGGGAGCACCTCCTGTGAGCACCATTCTAAGAGAGAAAAAATCATACTGTTCCAGTTCCGGAATATTAAGCATGGCAACGTGCATTGCAGGAACACCGGCATAAACCGTTGCCTTTTCTTCACCTATGGTTTTCGCCATAAGTACAGGATCAAATCCATCAAGAAGAATCAGGGTTTCTCCCATAATAATATTTGGATAAACCCCCGCTGTTAATGCAAAAAGATTTGGAAGCGGTAACGCCATTATTGTACGGTCGTTAAGATTAAAACCAAAGTTTAAGATAAAGCCCCTTACAAGACTCTTCCAGTGATTATGCGTTCTTGGGACTCCCTTGGCTTGAGCCTCAGTACCAGAGGTCATACATATGGTAATAATGTCATTAGCATCTGCCTTATACTGATTTATATAATCATCTGGATGTTCTTCTTCAAGCCTGTTCTCCCATAAAGATTTCAGCGAAACAGTCCCTTCTCTTGATGAATCTTCTCCATAAATAATAATTTGCTTTAAAGAGTGATGCTTAGCCTGAAGATCAAGCATCATTGCCGCATGGTCAAATCCTTTGACATCTCCGGGAACTATTGCAGCAACACATTGAGTAAGTTCCAATACATGGTTTAGCTCATGTTTTCGCCATGGCATTACAACTGGGGACATTACAGCTCCAATTCTGGCAAGACCCATATTGATACAGCAAAACTCAATGCTGTTTGGGATCTGAACCATAACAATATCCCCTTTTTTGATGCCCATCTTTATAAAATTCAATGCCAACCTGTCAGACATTATTTTATACTGGGCCCAGGTTAATCGATTGCCGGAATTTATCTCAATAAGGGCTTCTTTGTCTGGATAGCATCGAGCCCATCGATCAAGATAATCACACAAGGATACAGCATCCCACAACCCTCTTTTAGTATACTCCGTAATCTGTTCTTTAGTAACATAGTTTTCAACCGTCATTATAAACCTCCTGAGCTTAAAAATATAAGAAAAATATAAGAATGGTTAATTTGAAAACTTAGGCCAGGTAAAAATTAGAATTGCTCATTTTTTACTTTTTTCTTTTTAACTGGATATTTGACCAAATTGCGCAAGACATACAAGATGCAGTATGCGTGATTTCTTATATCAAATATCCAGTTTTTAAACAGTTACCTTTCCCGTGCATAACCCACTGCTTTATTACCGAGTTCAGTGCCAATACTCTTTACCCACCAATCTATTAAAGGCTTAACAGCAGCATCAAAAAGTTTTTCTTCATCTTTGCTTAAAATAATTATTTTTACGCCTTTTTTTTCATAATACGGTAAAATTTCGTTTTTCATCTGAGAATCATTAATTACCGCATTTACAGGGCCAAGACTTTTAGACTCCCACTCAACAGCCACGTCAGTCAGAACTTTACGCACATCTTTTGGCCATTTATTCCATTTTTCATTTTGCGCAAATATGGGATTGGCAATACCGGTTAAAGGATAAATAAGCATATACTTACAATAATCTTCTACTCCACGGCCCTGAGCAGTCCATGGATTCATGAGACAACCATCCACAACTCCCCGCTGAAGAGCAAGGGGGAGCTCGGCAGAAGGCAACGTTACTGGTACGGCTCCCAATATTTGAATAGCTTTACTTGCCACCTTGCCTGATGTTCTGATTTTTAATCCTTTTAAATCACCTGGGGTACGTATCAGTTTTTTTCTCGTCCATATAAATTCAGGTATGATTCCGGAAGAAGCCAGGTTTATAATATTTTTTTTCTTCAATTCTTTATTTATAAGCCTGGTAAGAGGTGTTCCTATCTTATTAGATTCATATGTGGCATTTAAGGTTTTCCAGAGAGGTAAGGAGTGGATACCTAAAATCGGAAAAGAGCCTAGCAGATAAGAGGACGGAATATTAATCAAATCTGCTGTTCCAGCCTGCAAACCAGGTAAGAGCTGCTTGGGTTTTAAGAGAGTGCCGCCCCAGTAAACATCAATCTTTACGATTCCTTTGCCGCGTTTATTAACCCCATCTACAAAAAGGCTTTGTATTTCATAAAAATAGGGATATCCAACCGGGATATAATTGGCCATAATCAAGGTCATCTCTTTATCGGATGCCAAGGCATCATCAGACATCATTGGCAGAATAAAAATCGACAGAGCAATAAAACATGATAGGATTGAACATCGTCCGAACTTCCTGACAAAATTGTTAAACATAACTTTTCTCCTTTTAAAAAATATAGCTTTAAATATCGCTGTCAACATAACAGCAAGCCATAAAAAATGTAAATTATTAGTATGGAACGAGGATTACCTGTTTGCTTTTCGATAACCTAAAGCGTCCATTCCGATTATCATTTTACAAATATTGGCGGATCCCTCAAGTATCTGGGGCAGTTTGGCGTCTCTTAACATTCTTTCAACAGGATATTCAGAAGAATATCCATAAGCGCCAAGTATTCTTAATGCAGAATCGGCAGTTCTGGATGCAACATCACATGCATAATATTTTGCCATAACAGTCTCTTTAACATTATGAACATCTCCATTATCCTTTTGGATGGCTGATTTATAAACCATGAGTCTGGCGGCCTCTGTTTCAATTACCATGCGTGCCATTTCTTCCTGGACCATCTGGTTTTTGCCTATTGCTTTCCCAAACTGAACTCTTGTCTGTGCATATTTTATGGCTTCGTCAATCAGCCCCTGGCTGGCACCAAGCGCACCAGCGGCAGCCGTCAGCCTTGTATTATTAAGGCCGGCCATAACATGCTCAAACCCCTTATTTTCCTTTCCGCCCATTATATTTTCTTCCGGGACTTCAACATTATCAAAGAAAAGCTCACCGGTCGGGCATGCGTGCCAGCCCATTTTCTGCGCTGTAGCCCCGGAACTGATGCCTTTGGAATGCATATCAACAATAAATGCGGTTATACCCTTATATTTTTTTGATGTATCTGTGTAGGCGTATACGACTCCCAGATCCGCAACCTGAGCATATGTAATCCAGTTTTTGGAACCGTTTAGTATATATTTATGTGTTGGG
>JASFBJ010000080.1 GCA_030149585.1 Desulfobacterales bacterium
AATAAGTTAGCAATTTTAAGCGTTGAGGCGCCAGGCTGGCAAGGCGCGAAAGTGCGGGAATATCAAGCGCATATTCCGAACTTTCGCAACACAGCCAGGCTGGATGCATCGGCGCTTAAAATGTAAAGTTATTTTTGCGCGAGCCCTGAGGGTTCCAGAAATAAATCCACACCTTGCTTGTCTCGGCTCATTTTGATTTGTCTGAAGTTATATTGCCTTTGTCCGCCTCTTTGCAGCTACTTCCACAGCTTTGATAAAAGGATATGCGGTTGGCGGTCCAGTAAGAAGAGGATGTGTTGCAATCTGAGCAGTCAGGATGGATTCTATTGTCATTCTGTTCTCAATGGCAAATCCAATAAGATTTATTAATTCCCCTGTACCTGCCCCGCCTATTACTTCTCCTCCGATTAGTATCCCCGATTCCCGGGTGACAATTACCTTTACAATCTGTTTATGCGTCCCCGGCAGCGTCCCAGGGTGTTTGTCAATGCCTTCAAAGGAGCCTGTAATAATCTCAAATCCCCCCTTTTTTGCCGTGTTTTCAGTTACACCTGCTGCGCCAAATGCAGTATCACCAATAGCAGTGCAAAACATGGAAATGGTTCCGCCAAAAGTTTTTACAACAGATAGTTTATACAAGTTCATGCCTGCATTTCTTGCTTCCGCGCATGCGGTAGAAGCAAGCATCACTCCCTTTTGCACTCCAGTAAGAAAGCCCTTTTTTTCAGCACAATCCCCTATAGCAAAGATGTCTGAATTATTCATTATTCTCATATACTCATCTACAATGATAAAACCCAGATCGTTTATCTTTATTCCCGCTTTTTGGGCAAGACTTGTATTGGGATGATAGCCCATGGATAAAATTACAGCATCAACATCGAGTTTTTCCCCATTATTTAAGAGTATACCCGTAACTTTTTCATCTCCCAATATTTCTTTGATTCCATCACCGGTTCTTAAAGTTATGCCTCGGGATTCGAGAAGGCTCTCAGCCTTGATTACTAATTCCTCATCAAAAGCAAGAGTCAATATATGGGGTAAAAGCTCAACTAAAATAACGTTCTTACCAAGTTTATTTATCTCATCAGCCATTTCAACGCCGATAAAACCTCCCCCAATAACAACTACCTTGTCGGCATCCTTAAGCTTTGCCTTTATCTCATCTATAACTATTTTATCTTTAGGAATAGTAAACACATTTTCCTTATCTATACCCTTAAGCCATTGAGGAATAACAGGAGTAGAACCAGTCGCCAATACGAGTTTTTGAAATCCGATCGTAGTGCCGTCAGCAGTTTCACAAACCTTATTCTTCTGGTCTATAGAAATAACTTCATCTATTTTGAGCCGTACATTATTATTCGACAAGGTTGAATCAGGGATAATATTCTGTTCACTGCTATCCAATGACCCGAAAATATATGGAATGCCACAGGGTACAAGGACTTCTTGTTCCTTTCGGACAACCAAAAAATCTTTGTCCGGATAATAAGACTTGCCGGTTGTTGCAACAACAACACCGGCAGCACTGCCGCCAATTACCAATACATCCGTATTTTCTTTCATTTTTTTCCCTTTCTTGTTTCAATATTAAATGGCGTTAAATAAGGTATGTTAAAAAAGATAACATATATATATATATCAAAAGAATCGTTTAAAAGCCACTATTATTGCTCCGCCTAAAGCCATAATTAGAATTGCCGGCGGATTTTTTTTATTATCTTGACATTAATTTCAAAAAATATTATTATAAGGGTTTCATTAATGTTATATATTGATAATATAGTCGCTGGCTATTTAAGAAAGTATGAGCTTGTGGGAATTAACTTAAAAGGAGTTATAATCATTGTCGGTAATTACGGCAGTGGTAAAACAGAAGTCGCCATTAATCTGGCGGTATATCGGCATGCGCAGGGCATTGAAGTCAAGATAGGGGATCTTGATCTGGTTAATCCGTATTTTAGAACACGTGAGGTCAAAACTCAACTTGCTGAATTGGGAATTGAAGTTGTTACTCCGCCTAAACAGTATTTGCAGGCCGATCTTCCTATCTTATCCCCTAAAATATCCGGCATGATTCGAAAACCTTCTGAACTAACGATTTTGGATGCAGGTGGTGATGATGTGGGTGCGACTGTTCTGGCATCTTTAGCGGAATCAATGGCAGACAGACAAATTGCAACTCTTCAGGTTGTTAATCCGTATCGTCCATATACCGATACAATTGCAGGTTGTGGAAAAATTCGTGCTGCAATTGAAAAGGCCGGCAAGATAAAAATTACCGGCCTGATAGGCAATGCCAACCTTATTGATCAAACAACCATTGAGGATATTTATAAAGGATATGATTTTGTTAGCGAGTATGCTGTAAAAAGTCAGTTGCCATTAGAATTTATAACAGTATCCAGAGAGTTTTATACCAAGGTTGATAATGATTTGATCGGCTGCCCTGTTTTGCCTATTACAAGACAACTGGTACCGCCCTGGATAAAGGCTCAGGAGATAAATACAGCTTTCGATAATTAATTATACAACTCTATTGATTAAAGGAGTAATTAAGCATGGCGTATGAACACCGTATTGATAAAAACAGATGTAAAGGCTGCGGCTTATGTGTGAACGTATGCCCTAAAAATGTTTTGGAAATATCAGATGAAGTAAATCTAAAAGGATATTTTCCAGCCTATCAGGCGCGCCCGGAAGATTGTATTTATTGCGCAATCTGCTGTACCATGTGCCCTGATATGGCAATTACTATTACTGAAATTGTGGCGGAGACAGCATAGCAAAATGCAAGGGAGAAGTAATATGGGTAAAGTACTAATGAAAGGAAATGAAGCGATCGGAGAGGCTGCCATAAGAGCAGGTTGCCTGAACTATTTTGCTTATCCGATCACGCCTCAATCCGAAGTGGCTGAATACCTCTCGAAACGGATGCCGGAAGTGGGCGGTGTTTTTTTGCAGGGAGAGAGTGAAGTGGCTGTTTCCTATATGATTTTCGGGGCATCAGCAGCCGGCGCTCGGGTTTTTACCACATCTTCCAGTCCTGGAATAAGCCTGATGAGTGAGGGAATAAGCTATATTACAGGAGCTCAATGTCCGGGTGTTTTCGTTAATATTATGCGCGGTGGCCCAGGCCTTGGAGGTATCTTGCCTTCTCAGGCTGATTATATGCAGGCCACCAAAGGTATAGGACACGGTGGTTGCCGAATGCTGGTTCTGGCACCGGCCAGTGTACAGGAAGCTGTTGAGATGGTGATGCAGGCTTTTCCCCTGGCTGAAAAATACAGGGGGCCTGTGATGATTCTGGGTGATGGTTTGATTGGCCAGATGATGGAGCCGGTTGAATTTCCCGATGATCTTAAAACAGAGCCAAGCAACAAAGATGAGTGGGCTACAAGTGGGATGGATTTTAGAAAAAGCAAGAAACGTAATCTGGTTAAATCGCTTTTTCTTGATCCTGAGCTGCTTAATCAAAATAATTTAATCCTCAAAGCCAAATATGAACAAATGAAAAGGGAAGAGGTTAGATTTGAAACTTATAATACTGATGCTGATTATAAAGTGCTTATTGTCAGCTACGGTACTATGAGCAGGGTTTCGCGTACAGCGATTGATGAGCTGAAAGAAAGCGGTCTGGAAGTCGGAATGCTCAGGCCTCAGACACTTTTTCCGTTCCCTGAACTGGCAGTCAGGGACGCGGCTTTAAAACAAAGTTGCAAGGCCGTTATCAGCATTGAGATGAGCATGGGGCAGATGGTGGAAGATGTTCAATGTGCTGTTCAGGGAAAACGTCCGGTTCACTGGTACGGAAAATGTGGAGGAGATATTCCGACCCCTGAAGAAGTCATTGATGCAATTAAGGATATCCAATCATAACGAATAGTTATAACGTTTGGGGGAACGAAAAAATTAATATTATAAATTTATTATTCCCGCTAATTAAAGCAAGGAGTATAGAAAATGGGGAAAATATTTCAAAGACCGGAAGCTCTTGCTGATCAGGACACCCATTATTGTCCTGGATGTACCCATGGGATTATCCATCGTCTGGTTGCCGAGACAATTGACGAGCTGGGTATTCGTGGCAGAACAGTTGGTATCGCACCGGTAGGCTGTGCTGTTATGGCATATAATTATTTTACCTTTGATTTCCAGGAAGCTGCCCATGGGCGGGCACCTGCCATGGCTACCGGTATTAAAAGGGTAAGGCCTGATCTCATGGTTTTTACTTATCAGGGAGATGGTGACCTGGCCAGTATTGGTATGGGCGAGATCATTCATGCTGCCAACCGGGGAGAAAAATTTACTACAATTTTTGTCAATAATGCGGTCTACGGGATGACCGGCGGCCAGATGGCTCCGACTACCATGCCGAATCAGGTTACAACCACGTCTCCTTTTGGACGCGATGTTGAGGATGTGGGAATGCCGATTAAAATGGCAGAGCTGATTGCAACTCTGGAAACACCCGGCTATGTTGCCCGTGAGACTGTTATAACGCCCAAACTAATTCGCAAAGCTAAAAAAGCCATTAAAAGGGCCTTTACCTATCAGGTTGAAAACAAGTGTTTCAGTTTTGTTGAAGTTGTCAGTACCTGCCCCACGAACTGGGGAATGACTCCTCAACAAGCCATAGAATGGACTGAGGAAACCTTACTCCCATACTATAAACTGGGTGAGTATAAATCGCCGGATGCTTGATTTTTTCAATGTTGTTTAAAATTTAAAAAAACGGGTAATTATATAATTTGGGAATTGAGATTCTGTGGTTATTTTTTTCTGGAAATATATGGTTAATCCGTTAGTTAATATAATTAGGAGGCGTAATGCAAAATGAAGTCATGTTTGCTGGATTTGGGGGGCAGGGGATTTTGGTAATTGGGAAAATCCTGGCACACGCGGCCATGGAGGAAGGCTATGAAGTGGCATGGGTTCCATCCTATGGTCCTGAAATGCGAGGGGGCACTGCTTATTGCACTGTAGTAATCAGCGATAAGCCAATTGGTTCACCGGTTATAAGAAACCCAAAACATTTGGTTGCCATGAATCGTCCCTCTCTGGAAAAATTCGCGCCTATGGTAAAAAAAGGCGGTGTGATTTTGAATAACTGCTCTTTGATTCCAATTGATTCCGGCAGGGATGATCTGGATGAATTAAAGGTTGATACTGTTGTTTTGGCGCAAAAGGTAGGCAGTATCAAAACTGCCAATATTGTGGCGCTTGCAGCCTTTGTGGCTCGCAGTAAAGTCGTTAAAATTGAAACTTTGAGAAAGTGCATAAAAGAGGAATTTGCAAGCAAGGCCAAACTGATTCCAATGAATATGGATGCTGTCTCAGAAGGCGAGAAGATTGCTCAGCAGGGTTAAGATGAAATTTTCAGTTCCAGATCATATTTTATCAATTCAGGCCTATGTTCCAGGCAAACCAATTGAAGAGCTGGAACGTGAATATGGAATTACTGATTCAGTAAAACTTGCCTCTAATGAAAACCCTTTGGGGCCTTCTCCTCTGGCTATAGCTGCGATTCAGAATGCTTTGACCAGGCTTAACCGTTATCCTGACGGCGCGGCTTTTGATTTGATTAACGCAATAGCCGGACATCTTATTAATGCCGGAGCTGTTAAAGAGGGTTTGATTAATATCGGGCCGGAAAATATTGTTGTGGGTAATGGCTCTGATGACATTATAGGCCTTTTGGCCCAGACCCTGCTGCAACCCGGCGATGAAGTCATCCTTCCTCAACCCTCTTTTTTGATGTATGAAATATCTACCCTGGCTGCCGGTGCAAAACCTGTATTTTCGCAGCTCAACTCTTTTTCGATTGATCTTGAAGATATTTTGACCAAGGTAAATAATAAGACCCGGCTAATTTATATTTGCAATCCAAATAATCCTACAGGGACTGTTCTATCTCAGTTTGAATTTGAAAAATTTATTGCTGCTTTGCCGGCTGGAATTGTGGTAGTAGTGGATGAAGCTTATATTGAATTTATAAGATCAGAAAATTGTCTTGACAGTTTGAGGTTTTTAGAATCAGATTGCCCGATTGTTATTTTGCGTACATTTTCAAAGGCTTATGGTCTTGCGGGTCTCAGAGTCGGGTATGGAATTATGCCTGTATACCTGGCGCAGATATTAAACCGGGTTCGGCAACCATTCAATGTTAACCTGCTGGCCCAGGCAGGAGCAGTCGCTGCTTTGCGCGATGAGCCTTTTTTGGTAAAAACCGTAAAAATGGTTCATGATGGACTTGATTATTTGTATAAAGAGCTTGAAAAGCTAAAAATCGACTATTTTCCAACTGAGTCGAATTTTTTAATGATTGATATTAAAAGAGACGCAAATCAGTTTTTTGAAGAAATGCTTAAACAGGGAGTTATTATACGTTCTATGGCATCTTATGGATATCCAGGTTATATCAGGATTACTGTTGGCTTGCCTGAGGAAAATGAAAAATTCATTCAGGCGCTTAATAATATTAACCTTAAATAATGATAAATCGGAAAAAATAAGCCGCCTGGATACCACAACAGGATTTTTCAAGATTTTATCTGTGCTACGCCCATCTAATGAAATTCACGCCAATAAATTTATTACCCAAATTAATTATAACGATTGACGGTCCCGCAGGAGCCGGTAAAACAACTGTCAGTAAAAAGCTGGCTGAGGTTCTTGATTATCAATATATTGATACAGGTGCCCTGTATAGAGCGGTAGCTCTGGCAGCCCAAAAAAAAGGTTCGGCCTCTTTGGCATCTTTAGCATCTAATGATGACCAGGCTCTTGCGAAACTTTGTCGGAATTTGCAGCTGGAATTTAAATCCAGTCTAAAAGGTTTGGTTTTATTTTGTGATGGAATAGATATCACAGATAAGATTCGTACCCCGGAAATTTCGATGCTGGCATCTACAATTTCCGCCAGGCCGGCTGTAAGAAAGGCCCTTTTTGGTCTTCAGCGTAAAATGGGGAAAAAAAAACAGGCGGTTTTTGAAGGACGAGATATGGGAACAGTTATATTTCCTGATGCAGATCTGAAGTTTTTCCTGGAAGCTTCTTCTGGCGTAAGAGCTTTGAGACGTTTTAAAGAGTTGGGTGATACCTGCTCCCAGACTTTAAAAGAAGTTGAGGAGGATATTTTGCAGCGCGATAACCAGGACAGCACTCGGGGGGCGGCACCTTTGAAACCTGCAAAAGATGCAATTAAAATTGATTCTACAGATTTGTCAGCGGATCAGGTTGTTGAAAAAATGCTTTTTTTTATAAAAAAGGCAATAATAAATGAAAACTAACACAAAATAGATTATAATAATGAAATTATTTATTGCATTTCATTAAATTTTTTATTAGTATAGGTAGATTACACTACCCTGAGAGATTGGGGTAAGAAAAAAATGAGGCTAAGGGGGTATTTTTAATTCATGGATAACTTAATAGAAAATAGAACGTCTGATCCCAATGATAATGATAATGACCAGGGAGATGATACAGCAATTATCGCAGCTGCCAAATTAGATGAAACTCCGATTGTGGCAGAAGAAGAACCGGAAGAAACTATGGAAAGTTTGATGGCGATGTATGAAGAAAGCTTCAATCGCTTTGCGGAAGGTGAGCTGGTTACCGGCAAGATAATTTCCATAGATAAAGAGCATGTCCTGGTGGACATCGGCTATAAATCAGAGGGTCGTATTAAGATTCGGGAGTTCCGGGATGAAGAGGGCATTGTTAACTTCAAGGTGGGCGATCGAGTTGAGGTGATGGTTGAGTGGTGGGATGATGAAAATGAAGTAGTTGTCCTTTCCAAGGAAAAGGCTGCAAAGGTTAAAGTCTGGGACGAGATTAAAAAAATTCACGAGGCAGATGGAACCATTGAGGGCGTTATTATAAATCGGGTTAAGGGCGGCTTTTCTGTTGATATCGGTGTTCAGGCATTTTTGCCTGGTTCCCAGGCGGACTTGCGTCCTATTCGTAACCTTGATGAGATGGTAGGGCAGACATTTGCATTTAAGATTTTGAAATATAATCAGAAACGTAGTAATATTGTTCTTTCACGCAGAATTATTCTGGAAGATGAGCGCAAAGCCGAAAGGGCAGCTACTTTAGCATCTATTCATGAAGGCAAGGTGGTGGATGGTATAGTTAAAAATATTACAGAGTATGGTGTTTTCGTTGATCTTGGAGGCATTGACGGTCTTTTGCATATTACTGATATCTCCTGGGGAAGGGTTAAGCATCCTTCTGAGCTGTTTGAAGTCGGAGATGAAATCACAGTTAAAATCCTTAATCTGGATATTGAAAGAGAACGTGTTTCACTTGGAACCAAGCAATTGACTCAGGATCCATGGTTAACTGCAACGGAAAATTATCCTGTGGGCTCACGCATCACCGGCAAGGTAGTAAGTTTAACCGATTACGGAGCCTTTATTGAACTGCAAGAGGGAATAGAAGGACTGATTCATGTTTCAGAGATGTCTTGGACCCGTAAAATACGGCATCCTTCCAAGGTAGTTTCGGTGAATGAGGAAATTGAGGCGATCGTACTTGATATAAAACCGGAAAATCGGCGAATTTCTCTTGGAATAAAACAGATAGCACCTAATCCATGGGATGTGATTCATGATAAATATCCAGTAGGTACTATCATAGAGGGTAAAATTAAAAATATTACTGATTTCGGTCTTTTTATCGGAATTGATGAAGGTATTGACGGGCTGGTTCATATTTCTGATATATCCTGGACCAAAAGGATTAAACACCCCACGGAAATTTATAAAAAAGGGGATGTGGTTCAAGCCAGGGTACTTGAAATTGATAAGGATAATGAAAGATTTTCGCTCGGCATCAAGCAACTTCAAGCCGACCCATGGGAAACAGTAGGAGAACGTTATGCGGTTGGAACGGAAATTACCGGGACTGTAACCAATATTACTGATTTCGGTGTTTTTATTGAATTAGAAGAAGGCATTGAAGGCCTTGTTCATGTTTCTGAAATCAGCAAAGAAAAGATAAAAACACCGGTCGGCATGTATAATATAAAAGATGTTATCACCGCCAAAGTAATGAATATAAACAGTGAAGAAAGAAGAATCGGTCTTTCCATCAAACGTATGGAAATGGATGATGACCAGTCAGTGCTAAGTGAGTATGTCAATAATATGAAGCCTGCTACCTCATCTTTTGGCGAGATTTTACGTGAGAACCTTCAAGAAAAATTAAAAGAGGATTAATCCTTGTTTAAGCCTGATATTGCGCCACCTTTTTTGAAAGGTGGCTTTTTATTTTAATTATGTTTTCTCGCCGACACCCATATCTTTTTTTTATTTTGATTTTCAGCGCTATTGGCATTAGCGGTATTCTGGGCTCTATCCTGCTTATAGTCTCTAAATCCGATCGCTCTGATTTTGGGAAGGGAGATAAGGTCGGTGTAATAGAGATTATCGGGCCGATTGCTGATTCAAAGGCCGTGCTTGAAGATCTAAAAAAGTTTCGCGAGGCATCTTCTATTAAGGCAATTGTGGTTCGGATTAATTCCCCCGGGGGTGGAGTGGGGCCTTCCCAGGAGATCTATCGCGAAATTCAAAAAGTTATAAAAGAGAAGATCGTTGTTGCTTCAATGGGAGCAATAGCTGCTTCTGGTGGGTATTATATTGCCGCTGGTTCAAATAAAATCGTTGCTAATCCAGGGACAATAACCGGCAGTATCGGTGTAATTATGGGATATACCAATCTTGAAAAATTATTTGAAAAGATTGGCCTGACACCGGTTGTGATAAAAAGCGGTGAATATAAGGATATTGGCTCACCAGCCAGAACCATGACCAGTTCGGAAAAAGCGTTTTTGCAAAGGTTTACAAATTTAATTCACCAGCAATTTGTTAAGGCGATCGCTCAGGGCCGAAATTTAGAACAAACCAAGGTTGAAAAAATCGCAGATGGCCGCATTCTTACTGGTGAAGAGGCCAAAGTTCTGGGTCTGGTTGACCAGATTGGAAATTTTGAGGATGCTGTGGAGCTGGCTGGGCGCCTGGGAGGCATTAAAGGTCGGATTATAACAGTTTATCCTCACAAAAAGAAGTACTCAATTTTAAAATATTTGGCAGAGTCTTCTGCTAAAGAAATTTTTAAACAGATGTTGCACTCATCTTTTTTTACAGCCTATCTGTATAGTCCGGCCTTTTGAGTATGGCTGGACTAGCTATTCAAACAGGCTGACATCACCCAAACCGCTTCTTAAAATTTCCGGCTCATCATCAATTAACGAGATTATACTGGAGGGTTCTCCAGGGGTTGAGCCGCCGTCAATTACTATCTTGATTTGGTTCTCAAAATAATCATTGATCAAGGATGGATCGTTTAGCGCTGTGCCATCCGGTTTGGTAGCGCTGGTGGAAATAATAGGGTTGCCAAGCTCTTTGATCAGAGCAATGCAGATATTACTGGCCGGCACCCGGATACCTGCGGTTTTGCGTTTGGTAAGCATTATTTTTGGAACCAGCTTGGAACCTTCCAGAATAAATGTATAGGGCCCAGGCAAAAGGCGTTTCATTGTCTTATAAGCATAATTAGATACTTTGGCATAATGACTAATGTTTTTAAGATCAGAGCAGATAAAGCTGAATGGTTTATTTTTGCTGCGCTGTTTTAAAAGATATATTTTGCTAATTGATTTTTTATTCATAATATCACAACCAATACCATAATAGGTATCAGTCGGGTAGGATATCAGGGCACCCTTTTTTAATTGATCCACGACTTTTTTAATAAGCCTTGGAGGCGGATTTAATGGGTTTATTTTAATGATCATTTTTTATTATAGATTTTTTTATAGGTTAATAATTGAGAAAATGGTTCAATAAATAATATTGCACATTGATTAAACTGCCATATTGGAGTAGGCAAAGCAACGAATAAAAGATTGCCAAAGACAAAATCATCTGTTATCGGATGACAGGTTTTAATAACGCAAGACAAAGCCTACTTAAAACTTTTTAATAATAAAAAAAATATATCTTACTCAAGCAGTTCATCCTGGAAGGATCTCCCGATGAATAAATTAATAATTGAAGATGCTTTTTCTTTTGATGATGTATTATTAGTGCCAAATTATTCTGATGTATTACCAAAGGATGTAGATACTTCAACCTGGCTTACGAAAAATATTTCTCTAAATATTCCCATAGTCAGCGCTGCAATGGATACGGTGACCGAGGCTTTGGCTGGTATAAGTATGGCACGGGCCGGTGGGATTGGCTTTATTCATCGCAATATGAGTATTAAAAGCCAGGTTATTCAAGTTGAAATGGTAAAAAAATCGGAAAGTGGAATGATTGTAAATCCAGTGACTATTCATCCTGATAAACCAGTATCCGATGTTCTGAAAATGATGACCCATTATCGCATTTCAGGGGTGCCTGTTATTAAGGATGGACATCTGGTTGGAATTATAACCAACCGTGATTTGCGTTTTGAAACTGAACTGAGCAAAACCGTTGGTCAGGTGATGACTACCGAAAATCTGATTACCGTACCTGAAGGAATCAGTCTTGAAGACTCTAAAAAGCTTTTACACAAGCACCGGATTGAAAAGCTTTTGGTAGTAGACGAAAAAGGCCGCCTTAATGGAATGATTACTATAAAGGATATTGAAAAAATAAAAAAATATCCAAATGCCTGTAAAGATGAATTTGGACGTCTAAGAGTAGGAGCTGCCATTGGAGTAGGACCGGATATGGAAGAGCGAACACAGTCTCTTTTGGATGCTGATGCTGATGTAATTATTATCGACACCTCACATGGGCACACTAAAAATGTTATAAATGCTGTAGAAAAACTTAAAAATAATTTTAAAAATATTGAACTGATTGCCGGTAATGTCGGCACTGCAAAAGGAGCTGAAGGTCTTATTAAAGCCGGTGTAGATGGAGTAAAAATCGGTATCGGGCCAGGATCAATTTGCACTACCAGGATTATTGCAGGGATAGGAGTTCCGCAGATAACTGCTATTATAAACTGCAAGGCTATTTCCAATCAAACCGGTGTTCCTTTAATCGCGGATGGGGGAATAAAATTCTCCGGTGATATTACAAAGGCCATTGGGGCGGGAGCTCATTGTATTATGATTGGAGGCCTTTTTGCCGGCACAGAGGAAAGCCCTGGCGAAACAATTCTATACCAGGGGCGCACCTATAAAGTTTATCGTGGTATGGGTTCTATGGAAGCTATGAAAAAGGGAAGTAAGGATCGCTATTACCAGACCGAAGATGAGTCAGATGATAAGCTGGTACCGGAAGGTATTGTGGGAAGGGTGCCCTACAGGGGATCTTTGGCTGAAAATATTCATCAGCTTATTGGAGGCTTAAAAGCCGGCATGGGATATGCTGGTTGCAAGAATATTGAGGAGTTAAGGAAAAATGCCAGATTTGTAAAAATCAGTGCCGCCGGCATGCGGGAAAGTCATGTTCATGATGTTATAATAACAAAAGAGGCGCCCAACTACCGGCTGGATTAATCTTTTTGAGACAAAAACAGATGCTTTCTATCTTTTTTTTGCTGTTCTGCGTA
>JASFBJ010000081.1 GCA_030149585.1 Desulfobacterales bacterium
TTCAAACCACGCTGACCACCACTGTACCACGCATAACAATTCTGGTCAGAAAATCTTATGGCGGGGCAGTCCCGATTTTTACGATGAAGCCGTATTCAACAGACTATGTTTATGTCTGGCCGACTGCTGAACATTGTCCCATGGGGGCTGACAGCGCAGTGGCGATCATTTATAACCGGCAAATTGCGCAATTGCCACAAGAAGAACAACTGGCCTTTTCAGAAGAGAAAAAAAGAGAGTATTTCAAAATTCATATTGATCCTCTGGAAACAGGAAAAAATATGCGTCTGGATCTATTTGACGATATTATTGATCCAAGACAAACTCGTGAAATCATAATTAAAACATTAAAAATTGCTAAAAATAAAGTTCCTTTGATTCCAATTCCGGAAAGAAAACATGCCAATCGGCCGGAATAAATCAGGCATAACTTATAATATGGGGGTAGCAAATGGACCTTTTATATGAAGTACAAGATCATATTGCGATTATTATGATCAACAGACCAGATGTTCGTAATTGTCTTAATGATGAGGCTATGAAGGGGATAATTGATTCTTTGGACAAAGCGCGTAAAGATGATGATGTAAGGGTTATAATTATACGGGGACAAGGCGATTTTGCTTTTTGTGCCGGGGCTGATTTAAGCATGCTGGGCGAGATGCAGGCCGGCAGTATTATAAAACTCCGTGAATATTTAAAGGAATACGGCAAGTTGATGAAAGCTTTGGCAAATGCCGGTAAACCAACCATTGCTGCGGTGCAAGGCTATGCTTTGGCGGGCGGTTGCGGTTTGGCTGTGGCTTGTGATTTGACCTTTGCATCGGAAAAGGCTAATTTCGGCATCCCGGAAATAAACGTGGGGTTCTGGGGGATGATGATTACAGCACCGATTTTCAAGGCAGTTGGAATGAAAAAGGGACTGGAACTTTTTTATACCGGCCGCCATATTGATGCTGTTGAAGCTGAACAAATCGGAATGGTTAACAGGGTGTTTCCACATTCGGATCTATTTCCTGAAGTCATGAAATTTGCCGCAGGCCTTGCAAAAAAGAGCCCGGTAGCCATTAAAATGGGCAGGGAGGCTTTTTACAAGTCCAGAGATATGGAGTATGATAAGGCTTTAAGTTATTTAAGTGAAATGGTAACAATTCTTGCCGGCAGTGATGATTGCGCTGAAGGAGTTGCAGCCTTTAAAGAAAAAAGAAAGCCGGTCTGGCAGGGGAAATAGGTTTTAATTTATATTTTTCAGGGTATGAAATGCATTAGATAAAACTAAAACAGGAGGCTTATGAGCAGCAAGACAGAGAATTATTCAATTAATACGACTAAAGACACTTTGGCCCAAAAAAAGGCACAGGCTAAGGGTAAAGGCCTTTCCTTTCGACCCTATGTGGAGGATGTCAGAACCAGGCTGGCAAAGGTTCAAGCTGAAAAAGAGAGGATAAAGAAACCTGCCAGTGAAAAACTGTATAAAAGGCAGAGGGCTAAAAATAAGCTTACTGCCAGGGAAAAACTGGAAAGTTTGTTTGATGAGGGAACTTTTACGGAACTTAGTATATTTGCTGAATCCCAGTTGACCCAGTTGGGAATGGATCAGTATAAAACCCATGCAGACGGGATCATAACCGGCTTTGGCGAGGTTGAAGGGCGCAGTGTCTGTGCTTATGCTACCGATTATGCGGTTTTAGCAGGTTCTACTGGTGAAGGGCATTCCATGAAAGTGCGTAATATTACCCGCATGGCCGGTGAAATGCGTGTGCCGATTATAACTTTTCTGGATTCAGCAGGTGCGAGATTGCAAGAGGCAATTCAGAGTCTTAGATATATGGTTGACGGGTTTTATATGCAAAGTGTTTATTCAGGGGTGATTCCGCAAATTTCCGTTGTTTGCGGAGGTTGCGCCGCTGGTCAGGCTTACGGCCCTTTGATGACTGATTTTATAATTATGACCAGGGATAACGCCAATATGTGGCTGGGCGGCCCCAGGGCAACTGCTGCTGTAACCGGTGTTGAGGATATTTCTGATATTGGCGGGGCTGATTATCATATGAAGCATACAGGCGAATGCCATTTTGCCGTAGATAATGATCCTGCGGCTATAGAAAAGGTTAAAGAACTGCTGCGCTATCTGCCTTTACATAATAAAGACAAGGTTCCCTTTAAAGAGCCTGCTGATGATCCATTGCGTAGCGAGGAAAAGCTGCTGGATATTTTGCCTAAAGACCCGCGGCGCTCTTATGATATGCACGATGTCATTAAGCTGATAGTTGATGATGGAGAATTCCTTGAAGTTCAAGATGGCTTTGCTAAAAACGGAATTGTCGGCTTTGCCCGTTTTGACGGCCGGGTCTGCGGAATTGTAGGAGGCAACCCTTCCTATTTAAGCGGCTGCATGGAACCTGATTGCACTGATAAATTCACACGCTTTATCAGCTTTTGTGATTGCTTTAATATTCCTTTGATTTTTCTGGTGGATATGCCGGCTTTGCTGGTAGGGGATTATTGGGAGAGAAAAGGAATTATTCGTCATGGAACCAAACTGCTTCAAACCACGCTGACCACCACTGTACCACGCATAACAATTCTGGTCAGAAAATCCTATGGCGGGGCAGTCCCGATTTTTACGATGAAACCATACTCAACCGACTATGTTTATGTCTGGCCGACTGCTGAACACTGTCCCATGGGGGCTGACAGCGCAGTGGCGATCATCTATAATCGGCAGATTGCAGAAATGCCACAAGAAGAGCAACTGGCCTTTTCCGAAGAGAAAAAAAGAGAGTATTTTAAAATTCATATTGATCCTTTGGAAACAGGGAAAAATATGCGCCTGGATCTTTTTGACGATATTATTGATCCAAGGCAAACCCGTGAGATTATAATTAAAACATTAAAAATAGCCAAGAATAAGGTTCCCCTGATTCCAATTCCGGAACGAAAGCATCCTAATAGGCCGGAATAAAATATTTTTTTTTATTATCTTATAATTTATGAAAGGTGAATAATGTTTTCTAAAATTCTTGTAGCAAATAGAGGTGAAATAGCATTACGGGTGCTGCGAACATGCAGGGAGATGGGCATTAAAAGCGTTGCTGTTTATTCAGATGCGGACGAGACCTCGATTCACAGACATTACGCTGATGAGGCGGTCAATATTGGACCTCCTCTGGTACGTAAAAGCTATCTAAATGCTGACAGGATTCTTGAAGAAGCTAAAAAAATGGGAGTTGATGCGATTCATCCTGGATATGGATTTTTATCTGAAAATTCTGCGTTTTCGCAGGCATGTGAGGATAATAATATCAAATTTATAGGGCCTTGCGCAAAAGCAATGGATCTTTCCGGAGAAAAAATTACAGCACTTAAAATTGCCGCTGAAAACGATGTGCCTTTAACTCCTGGGAGCGATGGTGCTTTAGCCGACAAAGAAGAGGCTGTTAAATATGCCCAAAAAATAGGATATCCTGTTATTTTAAAGGCATCCGGCGGTGGTGGCGGGCGTGGCATGAAAATAGCCAATAACGACCAGGAGTTGATTGATAATTTTTCAATTGCCAGGGGCGAGGTCATGGCGGCTTTTAATAATCCTGACATTTATGTAGAAAAATATTTACAAGCCCCGCGTCATGTTGAGTTGCAGGTTCTGGCTGATGAACATGGCAACTGCATTCATCTTGGTGAACGCGAGTGCAGTGTTCAGAGAAATTATCAGAAATTAATTGAGGAAGCCCCCTCTCCCTTTCTGGATCCGCAATTACGCAAAAAAATGGGGGATGCGTCTATTAAACTGATAAAGGCTGTTGGATATGCTAATGCCGGTACAGTCGAGTTTCTTGTTGATGCTGATAAAAATTTCTATTTTAATGAGATTAATGCCCGCTTGCAGGTTGAACATCCAGTAACAGAGATGGTTTATGGCCTGGATCTTGTGAAACAGCAGATTAAAATTGCCCAAGGCGCAAAGCTTGAAATAGAGCAGAATCAGGTTCAACCCTCGGGCTGGGCTTTTGAATGCAGAATTAATGCTGAAGATCCCGCCAATAATTTTATGCCCATGCCGGGTAAATTCACTGAACTGAATATGGCTGGAGGTATCGGGGTTAGAACTGATACTCATATTTATCAAGGATATGAAATTCCTCCTTTTTATGATTCTTTGATTGCCAAACTGCTGGTGTGGGGTGAAACAAGGGTTGATGCTGTCAGGCGGATGGTAAGAGCCTTAAATGAATTCAAGATCAAAGGTTTGCCGACCACTATCCCGTTTCATCTGAATGTTATGAATGATGCTGATTTTATTGAAGGTAATATTTCCACAAAATATATTGATACACACCCTCAACTTTTAAAATTTGATTAAGCTGTTAGACAAAATCGCAAAAAAATGGAGGAAAAATTATGAGCGAAAACATTTACACTATTATTTCACCACTATCTGGAACCATGTATCGCAGGCCAAGCCCGGATGAGCCACGTTTCGCTGAAGAGGGCGACGAGGTTAAGGAAGGCGATGTTGTCTGCATCGTAGAATCAATGAAAGTATTTAATGATATTCGGGCTGAATATCCTGGAACCATAAAGAAATTTCTTGCTGAAAATGAAGACGCTTTGATGATTCATCAGCCTCTTGTAGAAGTGATAAAAAAATAAAACTTTCAGGCATTCTTCATTTATCGGTTGCACTTTTTAGATCTTGTTTTTCGACTGGTTTCAATGCTCAAACGCTGGAACCAGTATGGTGTGCATTCCCATGATAGAGCGTGGGAATGAGAAAAACTGTAAAGGGTTAAAAAAAAGGGGGAGGTAAAGAGTAAAATGGCAGGTATTATATCTTATGGCGGCTATGTACCTTTTTATAGATTGAGCCGCAAGGAAATTGTTCGGGCATGGGGAAGTGGTATGCCCAAAGGCGAGAAAGCTGTTGCAAGTTTTGACGAAGACAGCATTACTATGGCGGTTGCAGCTGCACAAAACTGTATTAAGGGCATTAATAAGGAAGATATTGAGGGGCTCTATTTTGCTTCTACTACTTTCCCCTATGCTGAAAAACAGTCTGCGGCAATTGTGGCTGAAGCCCTTGGGCTAACAGCACAGGTGCGAACCATCGATATTTCAAATTCATTACGTGGCGGAAGCTTGGCTTTGATCACCGCGCTGGATGCGGTTAAAGCCGGATCGATCTCTAAGGCCCTGGTTATTTGTGCTGATACTCGCATGGGATATCCAAAAGGGGCCAATGAAAATACCTATGGCGATGGCGCTGCGGCCTTGCTGATAGGCGATACTGATGTGGCTGTTGAGATTGATGCAGTTTCATCGGTTACAGCAGATATTTTGGAAACCTGGCGTTCTTTTGGAGAGGTTTTTTCACGCCAGTCCGAAGGAAGATTTAGTCGTGAAGTCGGCTATACCAAAATATTTCCAAAAGCAATGATTCAGCTTTTAAAAGAACACGGTCTGGCAACCACTGATATTGCTAAACTGGCTTATAATGCTCCGGATGCTGGTCAGCATCGTTTGGTAGCTAAAAAAGCGGGTTTTGATCTAAAAACCCAGGTCCAGGATCCATTACTTGCCAATATTGGTAATACCGGGTCGGCTATGGCTTTAATGATACTGATTTCAGCTTTGGAAAAGGCCAAGGCCGGTGAAAAATTGCTGCTGGGATCCTATGGTGATGGTTGCGATGTTCTTCTTTTACAGGTCACTGAAAATATTGCCGCTCTCAAAGATAATAGGGGGATTGATTTTTATCTGAACTGTAAAAAGAGTATGGATAATTATATGAAATATCTATTGTGGCGAGAGTTAATTCAAACCGAACCAGCGCCAAGACCACCTCAGCCGATGGTTTCACCACCTTCTCTGGAGCGGGATCGGCAATGGGGAATGGCCTTGCGTGGGTTTAAATGCATGGAGTGTAATTTTATTCAATTTCCAGCCCAAATGGTCTGTACTAATTGCGGTGCCGTTGATAAGCGGGAACCCTATGAGTTTTCAAGCCGGATTGGCAAGTTAACTACCTTTTCCCATGATAATCTGGCTGCGGCAATAGATCCACCAACTACTATTTGCGCCGTTGATTTTGAAGGCGGAGGCCGCATTATGTGCGATATGACGGACCGTGACCTTGAGGAAGTAAAAGCCGGGATGGATGTTGAAATGACTTTCAGAAAAATTCAGGTTGTCACGGGAATACATAACTATTACTGGAAATGTGTTCCCCATCGAGGATAAAAAACGATTCAGGAGGATATCGTAAATGGAAAGTATAAAGGATAAAGTATCAATTATCGGGATGGGATGTACCCGGTTTGGCGAACGCTGGGAGTCTTCTGGACATGACCTTATTGTTGAAGCTGTTCAGGAAGCATATAAAGACGCCGGTATTGAGCAAAAAGATATCCAGGCGGCCTGGGTGGGAACAACCGGCTCTGGCCGGACAGGACAGTGCCTGGCTGAAGCTTTGAAAATGCATTATATACCGATTACCAGGGTGGAAAATGCCTGCGCTACCGGTTCGGATGCCTTTAGAAATGCGTGTTATGCGGTAGCTGCCGGTGTTTATGATGTTGTCTTGGCGGTTGGGTTTGAAAAGCTGAAAGATACCGGCTACAGCGGCCTTGAATTAAAAAATCCAATGACTTCCAATCGTACACAAACATTAACAGCACCTAGTGAATTCGCTTTACTGGGCACTGGTTATTTCAGCAAATATGGTCTTAGCAATGAGGAAGGCAAGTTGATGCTGGCAAAAATTTCCGCTAAAAGTCATCTAAACGGAGTCAAGAGCCCTAAAGCGCATTTCAGAAAGGCGGTTTCTGTTGAAACAATTCTTAATGCACCGATTATTGCCTGGCCACTGGGACTGTTTGACTGCTGCGGAGTCAGTGATGGTGCGGCTGCTGCCATAATTTGCCGCAGTGATATGGCCAAGAGCTTTAGAGATGATGCGGTTAAGGTCAAATCCCTTCAGATCTGTGTCGGCAGTAAATCAGGTTTTTTGCGCAGCGATTATGGATTTTCCCATGTGGAAGAATCTTTCAGGGCTGGTAAGGCTGCCTATAAGGAAGCAGGCATTTCAGACCCATTTAAACAGATCAGCATGGCTGAAGTGCACGATTGCTTCAGCATAACCGAAGCTGTTATTATGGAGGATCTTCAGTTTTGTCCCAGGGGCACTGTAAAACAATATGTTGATGATGGCGCTTTTGAGGCTGACGGAGAATTGCCGGTAAATATTGATGGTGGTCTTAAATGCTTTGGTCATCCCATTGGGGCAAGCGGGTTGAGAATGCTATATGAAGTTTATAAGCAGCTTCAGGGCAAAGCAGGGGATCGTCAGCTTAAAAATCCGGAATTAGGATTAACCCATAATCTTGGCGGGTTTCCAGCAGGCCCCACAATAAGTGTTATTATTACTGGAAATTAGCCCAATTATATATAATTTTCAGATTGCCGGAAAATCTAAATAACCCTTCAGGTGATGATTATTTATCACCTGAAGGCTTTGATTATAAAGGATAAAATTATGCCATATTACGAAGATTTTGAAATGGGACAAAAAGAGTATAGCTGCAGACGGACTATTACCGATGGAATGGCCACTGTATTAATTGATGTGGGAGGTTTTACGGCAGATCAGTTCAATGATAAGATAACTGCTGAAAAAACGCCCTTAGGCTGGCGATCAATACCAGGTCGACTGGGTTTTGCGCTCATGGGTGGTTTAGTAGAACGGATGGGTATTTTTGAAACTAAAGGATCAGGAATGCTGGTGGGATGCGACAAACTGGTCTGGAAAAAACCCTTAATGGTGGGTGATACAGTGCAGCTGGTCTGGGAAGTTACTGAAATGCGAAAAACCAGTAACCCACGCTGGGGATTGGTTATAAATACTGAAACGCTGACAAACCAGAATGATGAAGTGATTATTACAGTAGAGATTGCCCATCTTTTTGAATATAAAAAGAATCAATGATACTGGGAAATGATACTGAAATTTGAAACTTCGATTCACTATAGATTGTCAGAGAACGACAGGAGAAGCAGCCTATGAATTTTGAAAATAAAATTCAGCAGATAGAATCTTTGCGAAACAAGTTAATCCAGGGAGGCAGTGAGTCAGCACAAAACATACAGCATAAGGCCGGTAAGCTGACAGCCAGGGAAAGGGTTGATCAATTGCTGGATCCAGGATCATTTTCCGAGGTAGAGCTTTTTTCCAAGCCTATTGATACAGGTCTGGCAATTGATAAAAAAACTCAACGAGGGGATGGTCTTATTGCCGGCTATGGAACAGTAAAGGGCAGATCAGTATGTGTCTGGGCTCAGGATGCAACGGTTCTTGGTGGACGGTTCGGCATTACACATGGCGCAAAAATGGTACGTTTGCTGGAAAGAGCGATCAAGGCCAAGATTCCCTGTATTGGATTAATTGATTCAAATGGCCTGAAAGCTGAGGACCTTATTACTACTCCGTCCAACTATAATTATGATGCATTTATGCAGATGCAAACCAGGGCATCAGGCCTGATACCACAAATTTCACTGGTGATGGGTCCTTGTGTTGGAGCAGCAGCAGTTTCAGCCCTTTTGGCTGACTATGTTTTTATGGTTAAAAACACCAGTTATCTTTGTGTTGGTATGGAAACTGCCGGGGATGAAGGTTTTAAGCTGGGCAATGCTGCGGATCATGATAGAAAAAGTGGCTGTTGTGATTTTTTGGCGCAGGATGACCAGGATTGCCTGGCAAAAGTAAAAACCCTTTTAGAATTTTTGCCATTGAATTATAATGCAAAAAGTGACTCCATCGCCAATGATGATTCAGCAGATCGGGAAGTGCCGGAACTGGTGGATTTAGTCCCTGTCGATAGTCGTAAACCCTATAATTTGCGCAAATTAATCAAAATCGTCATTGATAATGGTAATTTTTTTGAAATAAAAAAGAACTGGGCTGCTAATCTTATTGTCGGGTTTGGCCGCCTGGCCGAACGTACAGTGGGAATTATAGGAAATAATTCTATGGTCAAAGGTGGCTGCATGGATGTTGATGCGGCTGATAAGCTTTGTCGCATGGTACGTTTTTGTGATGCATTTAACATACCCATTATTTATCTGGCTGATACACCAGCGTTTCTGCCCTCCATAAAACAGGAACGCAAGGGAATCATCAGACATGGTGCTAAAACAGTGTTTGCCAACAGTGTGACAACCGTACCCCAGATACAGCTTTATATCAGGAAATGTTATAGTGGTGGAAATCTGGCTATGCCCGGCAATAATTTGGGCGGGGATTTTGGTATTGCGTGGCCCATAACCGAATTGATGCTGATGCATCCCGAAGGAGCGGTTTCCATAATATATCGCAAGGAGATTGCAAAGGCTAAAAACCCCAGGGAAGAGTTTAAGAAACGGCTTGATGAGTTTAAAACAGCAGGTGCCGTGGAAAATCTCTGGGAAGCTATGACTGTTCAGGATTTTATCCATCCCAAAAATACGCGGATAAAAATGATAGAGATTTTGAGATATCTTCAAGATAAATCGGTTGAGTCCCATTGGAACAGGCACGACAACATGCCGCTTTAATGTATAATCGTCTAAAGTAACAAAAAATGAAAGGGTGGAAGATGGACACCAGAGCAAAGACGCTTGAATATGAGGAGCTTAAGGAGAAATTTCGCCTTGGCGGTGGTCAGAAAGCAATTGATAAAATACACGCGGTTGGTAAATTTACTGCAAGGGAACGGGTTGAACGCTTTCTTGATCCAGGGACTTTTAGAGAGATTAACCTGTGGGCTCAGCCCACCCGAACCGGCTTCCCTTCCGATCAAAAAGATAGCCCGGGGGATGCACTGGTATCTGGTTTTGGTAAAGTTAATGGCCGTCAGATTTGTATTTATGCCCATGATTTTACGGTTCTTGGTGGCTCGCAGGCTTCAGCCCAGTACTGGAAAACCTGCAAGGTGATCCAGAGCGCGGTTAAATTTGGAATTCCCTATGTGGGGCTTATTGATTCAGGAGGTGTTAGAATCCAGGATGCCTTTGGGCTTAATGCCGGAACCGGTATCAGCCGCAATGCAGCTGTCTGGTATGCGCCGGCTGTTGCTTCAGGGGTTGTGCCCAGCTTGAGTTTAACATTAGGAGCCTCTTATGCAGGGACAGCCTATTCTCCGTTTCTGGCGGATGTTTTTTTCATGGTGGATAAGCCGTACTGCTATATGTCGCTGGCTTCTCCGGAACTTCTTAAATCCGTTACATTTAAAGATGTAACACGTGAAGAAATCGGGGCTCCCCGATTACATGCCGAAGTAACCGGCTCTTGTGATTATCTTGGAGAAACAGAAGAAGATGTTTTGGAAAAAGGCCGTAAACTTCTAGGCTTTTTACCACCTAATTGCCGGGAAAAACCGCCCTTTATAGACACTGGTGATGACCCGGGCCGGGTTGCCGAAGCCTTGCTGGATATAGTTGAAGCTGATCCAAAGGCGTCTTATGATATGCATAAGGTAATTGCACAAATTATTGATAATGGTGATTTTCTGGAACTTAAAAAAGAATATGCAAAGAATCTTATTGTGGGCTTTGCCAGATTGGGAGGCAAAGCAGTTGGTATTATTGCCAATAATCCAGCAGTGCTTGATGGAGCCATTGATCTGAGATCTTCTGAAAAAGAGGCCCGCTTTATAAGATATTGTGATTCATTTAATGTGCCCCTTATTTTTTTGGTGGATACACCCGGCTATGTTAAGGATCATGAGCTTGAAATGCTGGGTTTTGCGCGCCACGCCGCCATGGCCGGTTATGCGATTTGCGAGGCTACAGTGCCAAAAATTCTGGTATTTATCAAGCGCTGTTATGGCAATGGTCAGATGGCTATGGGATCGCGTCAGACGGGCGCTGATTTGGTTTACGCCTGGCCGGTGGCTGATATCCGCTTAATTAAATTTGAAGAAGCAATTGAGGCAGTATTAAAAAAACCTTTCAAAGAAATTGATGATACTGAAATTGAAGCCTTTAGACTCAAATATTATGATTCACCGCGCAATGCAGGCGCTTTGCTGATGGTAGATGATATTATTAATCCGGCATTTACTCGACCGGTTTTAATTGATGCTCTGGAGGTAACAGCCAATAAAAAAGAAACCCTGCCTGCTAAAAAGCATGGCAATATACCACAGTAAAAGAGTATGAATCAACAAAAACCATTATTGGGTACGATCTCTCTTATCCAGAAATTTAGTGTTCAGGATGGACCTGGAATTAGAACCACTGTTTTTCTGAAAGGTTGTCCATTAAAATGCTATTGGTGTCAGAATCCTGAAACCTGGAGCCAGGAGCCGGAGCTTATGACCCGCTCTGTGAAGTGCAAAAACCTGAAAAAGTGTATTGAAGCCTGCCCTGAGGATGCAATCCATTTAAATCCAGATGGTTCAAAAACTCTGGATCGACAGGCTTGCACCTTATGCTTTAAATGTGCCCAGGCCTGCCCAACCGGAGCTCTGGTCAAAGTCGGCGAAGACTTAACGATTGAACAGGTAATGGAAGAGCTTGCAAGTGATGAAAATTTTTTCTACCACTCTGGAGGTGGAATTACTGTTTCAGGGGGAGAACCACTTATGCAGGGGGCCTTTGTTTTGAAACTGCTGAAAAAGTGTAAAGAGGCAGGGTTTCATACAGCGCTTGATACCTGTGGTTATGGGAAGTGGTCTGTGTTTGAAAAAATGCTGCCCTTTGTTGACCTGATTTTATACGATATTAAACATCTTGATCCTGATCGTCATAAAGAGGGTACCGGCGTGGATAATACTCTCATTTTAAGAAATCTGCGCAGGATTCCCAAAACCAAAAAAATCTGGTTACGGTTACCTTTGATTCCGGGTTTTAACGATACAAAAGAAAATTTAACTCAATTGGCTGCTTTGTCCAAAGAGATTAATGCTGAAAAGATATCTGTTTTACCCTTTCATAAATATGCTGAAGGTAAATATGACAGCCTGGGGCGCAGCTATCCTGCATCCTTGACCAGAATTCATGACAAGTCTGAAATAGATGAGATCATAGCCTTTTTTCAAAAAGCGGATATTAATGTCAGCTTGGGCAGCTAAATTGATTTTGGTTTTTTGGCAGTACTCATTTGTGGGTTTATATTTTTCAGATTTTGTTTTTTGCCTGGTTCAAGAGCTCCAGCGTGGGAACGAGAAAGCAAAGCTGTAGTTTAGAAAAGAATCTACGAAATTTTATAAAAGAGGAGGAGTAAAGTGGATTTCAATTTTACAACGGAAGAAGAAAAATTCAAACAGGAAGTGGTCGATTTCTTCATGGAAGAAAAGGCCCTGGCTGATAAGGCCAAAAAAGAGTGGAACTCAGGTCAGGGATTTGGCCCCAATATCTGGAAAATATTAAAAAAAATTGGGGCCAAAGGATGGCTTTGCCCAACCTGGCCGAAAAAATATGGTGGTCTGGATCTTCCCT
>JASFBJ010000301.1 GCA_030149585.1 Desulfobacterales bacterium
TAGGCCGAAAATAGGGCCTTGTTTTCATCATATTATCAATCATTCTAAGTTGTTATCTTGGCCCGACCCCATTTGCGATCCATTTGCGATTGTTATTAAAGGAAAATATTTAAAAAAGACCTCGGTTTTATCTCTTAAAACCCACTTTTCGGTGTCAAAAAAAGCATTCTAAGAATTATAAGTCGGTGTATGGGGGTGAGCATCCAGCAAACCGCATCATATTGACCAAAATTTGGGCTACCCACTTAAGCCGGGATATTTTCAAAGATTTTTATGTGGATAATTAGCTTTTGACTCCTAAATTCAAGGCTGTAAAGACACTTGATTTTAAAGGCTTGTCCCGCCTTAAGTGGGTAGCCCTATTCTTACTTCTTTGTTAATTTGGGTCCGATATAAGCGACTCTCGCAGATCTTTCATAAGCAGGGCGATTAACAAGATGAATTCTGTACTGTTGTATTTTTACTTTGCCGTGGTATGGGCATAAGCGTTGTTCATCATCAATAAAAAAAGTAAGCACGTTTTTAAAGTCTCTTTTCTCGCTGAATGAAGAATCGCTAAATCTTGCTTTTTCCCCGGTGGCATATTTAACAAACAATTCATTAAATTGTTTACGTGAAGTTGTTGTAGCCATCTCACTTAACTCCTTTGTGCGGGAATAAATACCCTCGGCTATATTTTGTGAGAATGGATTGGTTATTAACCTTGTTTTCACGTAAGGCTCAAGGGTTACATTAGGAAGGTACTCAATTCTCTCCATCAGAACAGACCATGAAGATATCGGCGGAATAAGCCCATCCAATCGATGTTTCAGTGAGTGAAGCGTATAATCGTTGTCAATTATTGCTTCATCAGATTGTGATAATAGAACCTTGATGGGAGACCAGGAAAATTTTGATTGTTCAAGACTGATTGAACCGGCATCCCCTCCGACTATCTTGCGAAACGCACACTCGGCCAGGGCTGAATCGGTGATATCTTCGCTCTCTTCTTTCGCATCATCCGGATAATAACATATAAAACTATCCTCAGTATCCGCATAGGCATCGTCCGGCAAGAAAAATCCACCCTTGCTGAACCAATTCATAAGGCTTCTAACCTGTTGTCGTTCAAAGTGTTTCTGAATTCCTTTTCGAAAGGTATTACCCAGAGCAGGCCGCTTAAAAATATTGCGGTGAATATACAGCCTGAACCCAGCCCCTGTTACAGCTTCTCTATAACTGCGAAACAGATGAATAGCAGCTTTGAAATCGTCTCTTGACTGGAATTGATTATGGATGGATAATTCATTGAAAAAGAATTCCATCTATCCCTCCCAATCCGTAAGGGCTTCAAAATCATCATCCAGCTGATCAAAAAATCCCTTTGGCCAGTCTGTCAGGTTACCTTTCCCGTCAATCTCAATACTCGTCACCTTGGCCTTTTCAGTACTTTCAACCTGCCTGAAAAAATAAATGAGGGCATTCTGCTTGTTGATAATCTTTGTCCGGACCGCCTTGCGTATCCCATTAATTATATGATCACTGTGTGTCTCAAGGATGATCTGAACGCCACTGGAAACAATCCCGGCAAGAAATGCAGCAAATTTTGACTGGGCAGCCGGATGAAGATGTGCTTCGGGATTTTCAATCAGCACAAGGCCATTTTCGGGTGCGGCCAGACAAGCCACAAAAATAGGCAGAGTGTAACTCAGCCCAAAGCCTGTATTTTGAGGGCGAATAAGTTCAGGATTCCCCTCAGTTGCCAGCCCAAGTGTTGCCAGATCTGTTCCAGGTACCGGCGTAACGGCAAATTGAAAACCAGGGAAAATTTCAGCCATCCACGCCTCGACCTGTTTGTCGAGCACAGGTGGTTGCCCTTCATGACGCCGGCCAGTGGGGATGGTAATTTTTCTGTATTTGTTAAGAAACCAGACGGCTCGCTCACCCCGTAGGCCTACTGTTTTGTAAGCGCCTGAATAATTAACATCATGAATTTCCCTTGGTCCGATACGGTCAGCAGTTATGTATTGAAGTCCATAAAGCCTGTCTCTGAGTTCGAGCAAGGCCGGAACTCCCTGAAAAACAGCTTCATTGAAACGATTCCCATGCCCAGAATGAGGTTCCGCCAGTTCACGCTCTCTCCAGTCCGGAGCCGTTTTAATTCTCGGCCCGCAATGAAAAGGGGCAACTGACGATTCACCATCTTTAGCCGAAAACTCGAGCCGCAGAAAAACAGCATCTGTTTCCAATTCAAAGGCAATGACATCACTGTCTGCCTGCTTATTAAGGATATCTTCGCATTTTCCCAGTTTTAACTCTGCCCCATTAACAAGAAGACCCCGATCAAGCGGCTGTTCCAACCAAGATTGCTGGCTCAAAGCTAAAATTTGCAATAAAGAAGATTTACCGCCAGCATTTTCACCAGTGAGAACCGTCAGGGGAGCCAGGGGAAAACTTTGCTGAGAAAAGCACTTATAGTTTTCAGCTGTTATCTTGCGAATCATAATATTCTCCAAAAGTGGAATCCATAAATACAAAACGTTCTTTGACTTGTCGTTTTTGGTTGGTGGAATAGGTAATACTGTTTACAAATTTATCATCATCCATGCTTGAGTAAAAAAGAGACTTAAATGTTTCTTTATTCTCTATGACAGTCGTCGGTGAGATTCTTGTAAAGGCAACGGAAAAGATGTCAAAAAGGGAAGCATTGATGACGGACCGGCCGTCACTCCACGTGCTATGCTTGCGGAAGGCGTGTTTTCCAAACACTTTTTGTACATTATTCATGCTTTGTTCAAATTCAGATGCAAGATTTTCCAAATTTTCTTTACTCATACCGTTCATGAAATCCAGGCAGTCAGCCAGAAAATCATCCATATAGCCTTTATACTTTTCATGGCCTAACAGGCGGAAGGCACAAAACCGGTTTATAAGCTCCCTGTCACGCATGGTTTTTGTATTAAGGCTGTAGCCGGTTGCCTTTTTAAAAAAAGCAGAATCGGCCATGTCCCTGAGCCAGCGGGTGCCTGCACCCATATAGAGGCAATTACGCATCTGCTGCCGGGTGAGAGTGGAACCGCTGTTCACTCGTTCAAAAATATCGAGTTTTGCCCGATCAGGTGCTTTCTCATCTATGATATAAAGGATTAAATTTGTCCGCCTGATCCTGTTCTTAAATTTGGGGCCCAGTTTACTAAATTTTTTTCCTTGTAATGCATGATTACCATCAGCGATATGGGTTAGTTTAAACTCATCATTCAGGAAGCGGCGGAAGGTGGTTATACGTTGCAATCCGTCCACGATAATGGTTTTTCCATCTTTGGTTTCAGCAAAGTAAAACACAGGCAGGGGGATGCGCATCAATACGGATTCAATAAGACGGCTCTGTTGTTCAGAAGACCAGACAAAGTCCCTTTGAAAATCAGGATCAAGAATATATAGATCTTCATCAATCTCCTCAATTACCTGACGGATGCTGAGTTGACTGGTGCGAATGAGAATATCATCCAACGGATAATCCGCTAAGTCCAGCTCCTGTTCGTCTATTTCCACATCTTCCGGTTTTTCAACGGTTTCCTTCTGCATGGTGCGTCCTTTTACAGGTCTTGATGGCCCATTTTCATCCTTTAATAGTGGGGTTTGCCCCCTGATAAACTTTTTCTGCATGCCATGGTTACAGCTTAAACACCTCTTTTTGGCATTAAAAAGTTCACTTTAAGCCCTTTTTAGACCATATTTAAAGCGATATCCTCTGTAAAATCAAACAGTTAACTGGGTCAGACCCCGATTAACAGATAAAACCTGCCAGCCGGCAGGCAGAAAAATAAATAATCCTGTTATCCTGTTAATCCTGTTAATCCTGTCTAATCCTGTCTAATATTGTTTCTTACAAAAGTTGTATTCTTATTCGACCTGAGCCTTCCAGCATCTTTTGCATTTACTTCCCATTCGATTAATTTCATAACAACTTCCTCCTTTTGTCAGGTTTTTTTAGACAGGATATACAGGATGATCAGGATAAAATCAGCCACCCGCCAACCTCTCTCACCGCTCCAAACCAGGCATTCTTTCCCTTGAGATGATCCAGAGTCCTAAGGTAGAGATCCCACCAAGGCTGATTAATTATGCCATTCGGATGCCATAGAAGCGTCAAAACTCCGCCAACCTTTTCTACTGCTTCGGAAATCTGTTTTATGTATTGAAAGGCGGTTTCTTCATCAAGACGCATGCCCTTTGCGGGACTCAGCATTGCGCCGTCCTGAATGATGAGGGGAATTTCCATAAAAAGAGCTGTTTAAATCTTCTCAACTACCCATTCGCCTATAT
>JASFBJ010000082.1 GCA_030149585.1 Desulfobacterales bacterium
AAGGGAAATATCAAGCTCTCTAAAATCAGTAATAATTATAAATTATTATAAAATAGAGACTAAAAATAATATTCCCAATATCATTAATGAAAAACCGGCAAATATTTTAACACAGTATTCAACCGATATTACTAGCGCGCCTTGTTTTTTAACCATATTCAGCGAGATAACTTTGCCTGATATAGCTATTAGAATGATAATTGATATGGTAAAAGCCATGCCGATGGAGATCGTTAATCCCAATATTATTCCCAACACAGTCAAATTCATTGATAAAGCAAAGAGCATGACCATCACAACACCAGGGCAGGGAATACATCCTACCGCAAAAGCAGATAAGACAGGATTAATATTTTGCCTTTTCTTTTTATTATCATGTTGGGGTTCATCTTTGTTATTTATTAATTTGCAAATACTGCTGATAAATATAGCTAAACCCAAACAAATAATAATGCTGTAACTAATAATCTGGGCTATGTGGGTAACTCTCTCCAGATTACCTGTTATAGTCGTGTCTAAAACAAAGCGTATGAAAAGTACAAAAATAATACCTGAAATCCCGTGAAATAGAGCAATTAAGCTACTAAATAATAGCCCCGGCAGATATGTTGCTTGTTGAGATAATACATAGGACAAGGCAATGGCTTTGCCATGTCCTGGACCTGCGGCATGAATTACGCCATAAGCAAATGCCGCCATTACCAGAAAGATTAAGGGCTTTATGCTGTTTGTGGTTTTGGCCTCTCGAACAAGAGCAGCCATCTTTTCTTTCAGATGATGTTGCCATATGATTATTTTCAGAAAAAACCTGTTTTTAAAAGCAGGCCCTGAAAAAATATTTTGATTTTCCTGTTTTGCAGCAAACGGATTATTCGCATGAGCCAAAGGAATAATTAAGGGCAATAATATTAAAAATAAAATAGCTATTGTTTTTTTTATCATTTTTTACAAAAGTTTAAAAATAATGCCCAGGGATTAATCATATCAAAGTATATCAATGTTGTTTTATCCTCTTTTATGGCGGTTTCTATTTTAAATATTCCAGGATTGACTAATGAAACTGAATTTTTTTTTGCAAAAAAAATAGCAGTATAATAGGATGGATCATAAGCTGCAACTGTAATATTTTTAAATTTACTTAGGGCAGTAACATGACAGGGTATAATAAACTCATAAATCAACTTATTATTAATCAGCCTGGGTGAAAAATTTTTTATAAATTTAACATCAAAAGCTTTCCCGTTAATTTTGATAAAAGTAAAATAATTATAATTTGCCAAATATGAAAAAGCCTCATCTTTTATTAGTGCAATCTCAGCTTTTTCGAAAATTCCGTTCTGATTTTTATCATAATCATCAGCAATCATACTGGAAAACATTTCATCAAATTCCCACTGAACATTAAAACCTGCAAGCCCTTTATCATCAAAAACAGCTTTCAGTCTCAGCGCAATAAATACATGTGGATGGGAAAAGGCAACTCCTGCAAATGTTGCCGAAAGAGTAATACACATGATAAATATCAAAATTATTTTCCGCACAAAATATCTCATATTTCATAGAGGTAAGAATATTTATTAATTTAGGAACGAGGACGAAATTCTGAAACCTACCCCTTAATCACGGCCAAAGGGCGCAACTTAACCAGCACTTCCACTAGATCAAGCTGATTTTCTATGACTTCATCTATATTCTTATAAGCTCCGGGCGCTTCATCAAGATCCCTTTTAGTGCGAACAGAGTGAAGAATACCCTGGTCTTCCAGCGATTTGCGCTCTTTTTCAAGATTCAGTTGTCGCTGTGCCTGTTTACGTCCCATTTTACGGCCTGCCCCATGGGAACAGGACTTAAAACTCTCAGGTTCCCCCTTGCCACGGACTATATAACTTGGACTGCCCTGGGAACCTGGAATAATACCGATCTCTCCTTTTTTTGCACTTGTGGCCCCTTTGCGATGAACCAAGACATTTTTATGAAAATGGGTTTCCATGGCAGCGTAGTTATGGGCGATATTGATTATCGGCTCAAAGCTAACCGGATGTACAAAAGCTATCAGGGCATCTTTTACCCGCTCCATCATCAGTTTACGGTTGGCATAGGCAAAATCAACACAGTACTGCATTTCCTGAAGATAGATTCTACCGTTTACGTCATCAACAGGTAAAAAAGCAAGCTGCCAATTATGAGGAATTTTTGATCTCCATTTGCGGTTCAAATCAATGGCCAGCCGGTTATAATATTTGGCCACCTGGAAACCAATATTACGGCTGCCGGAATGAATCATCAGCCAGATGTGGCCGTCGTTCCCTTTCTGAATTTCGATAAAATGATTGCCGCCTCCAAGGGTACCGAGCTGGGTCAGGGCATTGCTATATTCTCTGGAAACAACGGGAAAATCTTCGCTTTGCCCGCTTTGAACTTTTGGCATCAGGGAACTATGCTGTTTTTTTTTATGGTGTTTAAAACCAAGGGGAATGGTGTTTCTGATGCAGCCAAGCACAAGTTTGAGCTTTTCAGTTGAGATTGAACTAAGCGAGGTTTTTACAGCGCACATGCCACAGCCTATATCAACCCCCACGGCATTGGGAATAACCATTCCCTCTAAGGCTATTACCCCGCCGATAGGCATCCCGTAACCAAAATGAGCGTCCGGCATCACTGCCACATGCTTGAAGATAAAGGGCAGGTTGGCAAGATTTTTGGCCTGGGTCAGGGTGTCTTCCTCAATATCGTCAAGCCAGAGTTTAATCGGCTGTTTTTCGCTGGTAATCACCTGCTTCATGTTTTAGCGTACCTCCTGAAATTCATTATCTTCCCAATCATAAGCCTTTAGAACAGCTTCGTCCATTTTTATTGTTAAGCTCTGAAATGTTTTCCAGCTCATTTTCAAGAAAGCTTGCCTTTGTCTGTTCAGTAATATTTGCGGTGGAACTACCTGAAGTAACGACAAAATCCCAATGCTTGTAGTTATCCATGTAGTATTTTGCTATATATATACTACCTGCATCTGGATATCCCTTGTCAGGTTTCCTCCTCAGGATATCCTGACTCCGTTTCTCCAGATATTGACAATCTACACTTCTATCTCTCAAAATTCAAGCTCTCGAATATTAATTTATGTGTGACCTTCAGGTTAGGCTATTTTTTTATTTGTAATTTATAAATCAAAAAAACACTTTCTCAAATGTGCTAAATGTCCGTTATATGCGTTGCAAATGCTCAATATTTATAATATCAATAATGGAATTTTTCTCATTTTTTCTCATCAATGATACGATTTATAGAATTTAAGATATGGCGAAATATCGAAAAACCAATCAGAAGTTTGTTCACATCAAGGAAGTATTGGATGGCATTTTAAAAGCCGAGAAACAAAGGATTGGTGATCCTTTAACCAGAATATCCTCAGTCTGGAATAATGCTGTTGGTGATATTGTGGGCTCTGACGCCGAGCCGGCTGCTTTAAAAGGCGGCACTTTGCTGGTGCATGTCTCTTGTTCCGTCTGGATGCACCATCTAAGATTTGCCAAAAGGGAAATTTTGATGAGGCTCAATAATTCCCTTGGGGAAGATCTGATTGATGAAATCAGGCTCAAGGTCGGAGCATTATAATAATGCCTTTATTACCACCCCGCGCCTTGACAAATGGTACTTTTTTTAATGGGCGCTTAAAGATCAGCCAGGAGGACCTTGGTTATCGCTATTCCCTTGACGCGGTATTGCTGGCCTCTTATGCTGCCCCGCGGAAGAAAGACAGGATTATTGATCTTGGAACCGGATGCGGTGTAATCTCACTTTTAATGGCTTATCGGTATCCAAAAATTAAAATCTATGGAGTTGAAATCCAAAAGGAACTGGCCCGTATAGCTGACTTGAACGCACGCCAAAACAGGCTGAAAGACCGGATAATAATTATATGCCAGGATATGCTGGCCCTAAGAGCTGAGCAGATCAGCGGGCCGGTGGATCTGGTTGTGTGTAATCCGCCCTACAGAAGAGCCGCGTCAGGCCGTATTAATCCGGATTATCAGCGAGCTGTGGCCAGGCATGAAATCAAGATTACTTTAGACGGTGTTATTGACACAGCCCGGCGAACACTGCGCACAGCCGGACGTTTTGTAATTATTTATCCGGTTGAAAGATTAGCGGATTTGATTGAGGCGCTGCGCAAAAAAGGTCTTGAACCAAAATCTTTATGCATGATCCATTCAGACTCAAAGTCTCGAGCCAAACTGATCCTCTTGGAGGCGGTTAGTCAGGGGCGTCCTGGATTAAAGGCAGACAGCCCCATATATATTTATAAAGATAATGGATGTTACAGCACTGAAATGCAAAAAATGTTTGAGCCATAAGGCAACAGCTATATCGCACCCGGTTCCAGGCTATTTTGTACCATACCTGAAATAACCTTGGGATAGAAATAGGTTGATTTTCTGGGCATGATCAAACCATTGCCCGCCACATTTTGAACCTGCTCTATTTTTGTGTGATTTAAAATAAATCCTGCGTCAAACCCATTATTATCAATCATTTCTACTGCATTTTCGGCAAAAGAAGAGTATGCGATCAATTTTTCATCATCCAGTCCAGCCTGATCAAAACCCATGGCCTTCATGAAAATTAAACGGGTTAAGACTGTTACATCAAGACAGGTTAAAGCTTCCGGTATTTCCTGTCCAAAGACTTTTCTCATTATACCTGGCTTTAGTGTTAACAGGTAGAATTCTGATCTGTCTTTTTGATATATGCCGATAGTATTTTGGTCGGCACTGGCTTTGATGGCTGTAATGAATTTTTTTTGAACAGGTCCGCGGCTTTCTTTTTCAAAGGAAAAGACCTTGATCATGAACCACTCTTCTAATTTTTTTAAAGCTGTGTCCAAAGCCTTTTTTGATACATTTTTGAGTAACCTGTGGGCAGGCAGAATAATCAGGCCGGGGTCATTCATACTGCAAAGATACATCATTATATAGTTGGCCGGGTGGCTGGAATCAAAATCAGGTTCATTTTCGGCAACCCAGTTTCTGTAATTCAATGCGGTTTCATAGCGGTGATGTCCATCGGCAATGAATAATTTATTTTTCTCCATGGCTTTGGAAATTGAATTGCAGATTGATTGGTCGCTAATTCGCCATAATTTTTGAATCTGGTTCTGTTGATCTTTAATGGATATAAGGCTGTCAAGCTTTTGGATTTCATTTTGTAAAATTGAAAGAACAGCGTTTTGATCTGAATACAGAGCAAAGATCGGTGAAAAATTAGCATGACAGACCTTCATTAACTCCAGTCTTTCTGATTTAACTTTTGAAAAGGTTTTTTCATGGGGAAGGATTATTCCCTTTTCAAAAGGTTCCAGCCTTACCCTGGCAATTAGCCCGTAACGGGTTATCATTTGCCGGTTATGCTCAAAGGTTGTGGCGTTTATATAAAAAACAGGTTCAGGATCAGTTATCAGAATTTTTTCCTTGAGCCATTTATTAAAAAATACAGCAGCCCTGGTATGACGATTTTCATTGGAATTATCCCCGGGTTTATTTTCACCAAGGATCAGCCGGATAATGTTATTGGGATGCTGGTTGTGAAAGGCTTCCTGCTGCTGTCTGGAAATAACATCATAGGGAGGAGCAACCACTGCAGCCGGATCTGCAATTTTTTCCCGGTTATATAAAATTCCATGAAAAGGAAGTACTTTTGCCATTTTCAGATAATATCCTTTCTATTTTTTTTGTGTTAAGAGTTTCAATCTTGAGTGGTTATAAATAAGGATAATCGATCAAGGTTGACCCAATATATTCAATATCGATGTTCTGATACTATAATGCAGGTAAATATTCAAGTTAATATCATATCAATGTAAAACTATGGTTATATCAAAAAAGAGCAATCATAATTAATCAAAGCTTGTCGCCTTTTTTTGTTAAATTCCAAAGAGTTCCCGGTTTAACGGTTCCTTTGCCAAACCTGTCACATATTGAATCAACGGTTTTTTCCACCTTTTGCCATTTGCCCTGCTTTGCCTGTGGTTCGTCAAAAAGGTCTATCTGCACAGGCGTGTCAGCCGGCAACAAACCAGATGCTCCCAAACCAATTAAACGCAACTTCCTTGTTAATTGCTGGTTTTGCAATAAGCAGCAGGCTTCATGATAGATTATTTCCGATGACTGGGTTGCTGATTTTAAAGTAATTCGGCGTGTAATCTGTTTGAATTTATCATTTTTTAATTTAATGGTGATTATTTTTGCTTTAAAATTATGTTTGCGAAGCTGACGCCCGACCTCTTGGGCCTGTTTGAGAAGCAGTTTTTGCAAAGATATTTTATCAGTTGTATTTTCCGGCAATGTAACTTCGCTGCTGATTGATTTGGTCTGGCTAAACGGAATGACCGGTGATTTATCAATCCCCTGGGATAACTCAAATAAGCGACGCCCATATTTGCCAAGACGCTGCATTAGAATATCAGGAGAAAGTTGTTTCACATCCCCAAGAGTACGGACATTCATCAGTGTCAATTCCTTACAGGTTTTTTGACCAACGCCTGGAACCTTGCGAACAGGTAAAGATTCAATAAAATTTGCTACCTCTTCAGGCCGAATAATGGTTAAACCATCTGGTTTATCAAAATCCGAAGCTATTTTAGCCAAAAATTTATTGGGCCCTATTCCCACAGAGCTATTTAGCTTTACTGCTTTAAAAATAGCTTTTTTGATTGCCATACCAGCGGCGACCTGGGAATCATAAAGCCTTTCACATCCGCTTAAATCAAGATATGCCTCATCAACTGAAACAGGTTCAACTACAGGAGTAAAATTATTTAAAACACCCATGATTTTCAAAGATAACTCTTTATATCGCGACATACGTGGAGATATAATAATTAAAGAGGGGCATTTTTGGCGAGCCATAAAAACAGGCATTGCTGAATAAACACCAAATTTGCGGGCTTCATAGCTGGCTGCCGCCACAACTCCACGTTTGGAACTGCCGCCGACAACAACACAGAGCCCTTTAAGCTCAGGATTATCCATCTGCTCTACTGAAGCAAAAAACGCATCCATATCCACATGAAATATCATTTAAATAATAACAAAATCAACCTTGCTATAAATCACAAAATTGTAGTATGCTCTTATTTGGTAAATAATTCAGGTAAAATCAGAAAAAGAGTCCTGTCTGAATAGATTTGCCAAAAAAGATCGGAAAATAAAAATTTAATAACCCTGTAACCCCATATTGATAATAATGAAACGAATTGAAGAGATCAGCCTCCTGTACGAAATCAGCAATGCACTTAATGAACACCTGGATCTGAAAAAATCATTATATAATGTACTGGATATTTTATCCGACTCTTTATCTATGGTTCGCGGCACTGTATCAATTTTAAATCCCATGCGCAATGAGATTAGCATTGAGGTTGCGCACAGCCTTTCAAAAAGTACATTAAAGCGGACAAAATATAAGTTGGGAGAAGGGATAACCGGCCGTGTTATTCAAAGCGGCAAGGGTCTGGCTATTCCAAAAATCAGCGAGGAACCTTTTTTTCTGGATCGAACCGCCACCAGAAAGACTAAAAATATTCCAGAGATGTCCTTTATCTGTGTGCCGGTTAAAAAAGGAAAACAAGTGATCGGAGCCTTAAGTGTTGATAAGCCTTATGATAAAAAATATTCTCTGAAAAACGGCAAAAAGCTGTTAACGGTTGTGGCAACCATGATTGCGCGCCAGGTGAGTAATCTGGAAACCATCCAGATGGAAAAGGAACAGCTTAAACAGGAAAATAAAAGGCTGCGCAATGAGCTTGAAAATAAATACCGTTTTACCAATATTATAGGTAACAGCAATAAAATGAGGGAGGTTTTTCAAATGATCTCCCAGGTTTCCAAGAGCAAGGCCACAGTTTTAATTCGCGGTGAAAGCGGTACAGGCAAAGAGCTGGTGGCTAACTCAACCCACTATAACAGCTATCAGGCTAAAAATCCCTTTATAAAAATTAACTGCGCCGCCATTCCATCCAATTTGATTGAGAGTGAACTTTTCGGACATGAGAAAGGAGCATTTACAGGAGCTGTTAAACAAAAAATCGGTAAATTTGAAATGGCCAATAAAGGAACAATTTTTCTTGATGAGATCGGAGCCATCAGTCCTGATGTTCAGGTCAAGCTGCTGCGGGTCCTCCAGGAAAAAGAGTTTGAGCGGGTTGGCGGGCATAAAACAATTAAAATAGGTGTACGTATTATTGCTGCCACAAATAAAAATTTGGAACAGGCCGTGGAAGATGGATCATTTCGTGGCGATTTATACTATCGGCTTAATGTATTTCCCATCTATATCCCGCCTCTTAGAGAGCGCAAAACTGATATTTTGCTCCTTGCCGACTATTTTCTGGGGAATTACTCACAGGAAAACAGGAAAAAAATTAAAAGATTTTCCACCCCGGCAATTGATATGCTCATGGATTACCACTGGCCGGGAAATGTCCGTGAACTGGAAAACTGCATTGAACGGGCAGTACTGTTATGCGAAGGTGGAGTTATTCACAGTTATCATTTGCCGCCTACCTTGCAAACCGGTAATGAATCAGACACCTTGCCTAATTTTTCACTGGAAGATGCTGTAACCAATCTGGAACGGGAGATGATCATTGATGCTTTAAAAAATACCCGGGGCAATATTTCAATGGCAAGCAAAATTTTAAAAACAACAGTGCGCAAATTCAGTTATAAAGCAAAAAAATGCAGTGTTGATTATCGACATTATCGCTAACAGGAGAGATTATAATGAAGGTATACACAGGCACAGGGGATAAGGGCACCACCAGTTTATTCAGTGGTGAAAGAATTGAAAAAGATGATAAACGTATAGATGCCTATGGAAATATTGATGAATTAAATTCAATTATAGGAGGACTGATTGCCTCTCTTTCACAAAGCAACATTGCCCTGCTTGATGAATTACACATGATTCAATCCGAGCTTTTACATATTGGAGCCTGGCTGGCCACCACTCCTGGGAGTCCGGCAACCAAACATCTGAAAATAGTCACGTCCGAGCCAGGCAAGGTTTTAGAGCAGGCCATTGACAAAATGGATGAAGAACTGCCGCCACTAAAAGGGTTTATCCTGCCGGGCGGGCATCAATCAGCAGCCTGGGCTCATATTGCCAGAACCGTCTGTCGGCGCGCTGAACGAAGCGTGATTAGTGTTACCCAGGGCCAGGTTGGAAAAGATCAATCTTTTGAGTCCTTAAAAGACGGGTTGATATTTTTAAACCGGCTTTCAGATTATCTCTTCGTTCTTGCCAGATATTGCAATAAAATACCAAAAATTGAGGATACAATCTGGTAAGGTCGGCCCTTTCAATGACATGGTTTTAGACGGGTTGAAAAAATAAATAATTTCTGTTAATAATTAAAAATTAGCACTGGAGAGTAGCTCAGTAACTATCGTGTTCTGACTACAAAAATAATTTATACCAAGGAGATAAATATGAAAGATGTTGTTATTATTTCAGCTTGTAGAACAGCCATTGGTACATTTGGCGGAACGCTCAGGGATCTTAATGCTTCAACCTTGGCAAGTATTACAATGAAAGAGGCGATTAAGAGGGCCGGAATTGATGCAGCCATTATTGATGATGTACGCTTTGGATGCTGCCTTGAACCTGCCGACACACTCAATGTTACAAGAACGGCCGCACTTTTAGCCGGTATCCCGGAATCTATTACTGCGGTTACAATCAACAGGGTTTGTATTTCGGGCATGGAGGCGGCAATTTCCGGCATGGCAATGATACAGGCTGGAATGGCGGATGTAATTCTGGCCGGCGGCGTTGAGCATATGTCCGGTGTTGCCTATACAGTCCCAGGTGCCAGATGGGGCTGCCGTTTGCAGGATTCTCAGTTTGTGGATACAATGATAAGGGGTTTGCACTGCGGCTCTCATATAATCCCCCATCCTGAAGATGGTCCGGTTAATGCTGATGAACCACCGCTTTGCTATTTTAAGGGTAAACCCTATATCATGGGTCATACTGCTGAATTTATAGCCCAATATCTTGATATCAGCCGGGAAGAGATGGATGCCGTAGCTTTAAGAAGTCAAAATGAGGCTGAAAGAGCTACTAAAGATGGTACTTTTAAGGATGAAATTGTTTCGGTCGAAGTTCCCAGACGTAAAAAAGATCCTCTGATTTTTGATAAGGACGAGCATTTTCGGCCTGGATTGACTTTAGATCAACTTCAAAAATTACCCCCGGCCTTTGTACCTAAAATTGGTAAAGTAACTGCTGGAAATTCAAGTGGCTTGAATGATGGTTCAGCTGCAATGATTATCATGTCTGCCGACAAAGCCAAAGAGCTTAACATCAAACCTCTGGCTAAAATCAAGGCGACTGGACGCGGTGCCTGCCATCCTTCAATCATGGGGCTCTCTCCGGTTCCGGCTGTTAAAGATATGGAAAAGAGAAGCGGATTGACAGTTAAGGATTTTGAACTGATTGAACTCAACGAAGCCTTTGCCGCCCAGTACATCGGCTGCGAACGGGAATTGAATTTAAACCGTGATATTACCAATATAAATGGTTCTGGAATCGGACTTGGACATCCAGTAGGCGCCACTGGAGCACGTATCATGGTTACTTTGATTAATGCTTTGAAAAAACGGGATAAAACTCTTGGCCTTGCAACCCTTTGTGGAGGCGGTGGAGTTTCCATGGCCTGCGCTATTGAATTAATGTAGGCATATTTATTCAAGCCGCCTGGAAAATTCTTGCCTGAACCAGGCGGCTTTTTAGTTTTTTTGATTTTTCAGATTATTAAAATGAAAGAAATTTCTTTAGGTAAGCCTCTTGTCTGGGCAGAAGTAAATCTTCAAGCCATTGCCCATAATATCGGAGAATTAAAACGTATAATAGCGCCGGATGTCAAACTGCTGGTCGCTGTAAAAGCTGATGCATACGGCCATGGTCTTTTGCCTGTGGCTCAAACAGTCCTCCAGAATAATGCTGATTTTTTAGGAGTTGCCCGCCTTGAAGAAGGAATCAAACTTAGGCAGGCCGGCATTAATGCCCCTATTATAATTTTTGGCTATGTCTCCCCTTCACAAACCAGCGAATTAATCGATTTTGATCTTATCCAGACCATTTTTTCTCTGCATAGTGCCAAAATATTTTCGCAAAATGCAATGGCAAAGGGTAAAAAATTAAAAGTCCACCTTAAAATAGATACAGGAATGGGACGTCTTGGGTTTTTGCCGGATTCGGCCCGCTGTTATCCAAAAAATCTAAATCCAGACATGAGCCTTCCAGCAGAAATCCTTCAAATCAGCCGGATGCCCGGGATTATTCTGGAAGGAATTTATACCCATTTTGCATCAGCCGACAGCTATGATAAAGCCTTTGCTCTCACTCAATTTAACCGATTTAAATCTTTGCTAAATCAACTGGAGAATTCGGGAATTAAAATACCTCTGCATCATGCCGCCAATAGCGGCGCTATTATTGATATGCCCCAAACCCATCTTGATATGGTTCGTTCCGGAATTTCAGTTTACGGCCTCTTTCCTTCCAAAGCGGTTGATCAAAATAAAATCAGCTTAAAACCGGCTATGACTTTGAAAACCACGATTATCCATCTAAAAAAAGTTCACTCCAACTTTAAGGTCAGTTACGGCAGCACCTGGCAAACATCCGGGCCTGCGCTCCTGGCAACCGTCGCCATTGGCTATGCCGACGGTTATAGCCGCTTGCTTTCAAATCAAGGCCAAATGCTTATAAGAGGTCAAAGAGCACCAATAGTTGGCCGGATTTGTATGGATTTAACCATCCTGGATGTAAGCCATATCCCAAATGTTAAAATAGAGGATGAAGTAGTTGTATTTGGAAAGCAGAATAATCACTTCCTTAGCGTTGACGAGGTGGCAAAAGCCTGCAACACCATTAATTATGAAGTTGTTTCCTCTCTTACCGCACGGGTGCAAAGGATTTATAAGACCTGATGGGGAAGCATTAAAGATTTAACATGCCTGAATCTATTGACATATTTAATATCCACCAAACAGTAATGGATAACTACAAGCATTTGGATTTTGTCGTTACTTCAGGTACTTCATCCGCAAATATTACTGAACAGACAAAAGCAAGCTTTCTTGAAAATGAGCTGGAAAACATTTCAGAGCTTAACAATAAATTTGATAAAATTGCCCTTAAAAGAGCTGAAATCCTGGTTCATGCCCATGAGCGGTTCAGAAAAGTTATGGGCTAAAAGAGATTCAATGTTGTTGAGCCTGTTCTTCCTATGGATTTAATGGGAATTTATATATTTCTTCCGGATACTGGGAATTAATGTCTTTGTATATTTTTTTAGTAAGTTCAAACTGATTTCAGAAAAAAAAACAGATTTTTCAAAAAAAAGCGAGAC
>JASFBJ010000302.1 GCA_030149585.1 Desulfobacterales bacterium
CCGATAATTGCAATATTTTTATTTTTTGGATTAATTTTCGGAACAGGAATTTTACTTAAATCAACATTATCAGCCGCCACTCTTTTTAATTCCCGAATTGAAACAGCTTCATCTATTTCCAGACGGCGGCAGCTTTTTTCGCACCGATGAGGACAAATCCGGCCAAGTATTCCTGGAAAAGGCAGGTCCTCCATGATAATATCTATTGCTTCTCTATATTTGCCCTGTTTTACCATTGCAACATAGCCCTGCACATTTAAATTTGCCGGGCACGCCATCCTGCAAGGCGCTGTATCCAGCTTTTCTATAACAAAACCACCTGGAATCGCTTGAGGATATAATTTAAAAACAGCATTGCGATTTATAAGACCTATATTATATTCATCAGGTCTTTCAACTGGACAGACTGTTGCGCAGTCCCCGCAAGCCGTACATTTATCATTATCAATATACCGCGGTGTTTTATTTAGAATTACCGTGAAGTTGCCTTCATCACCTTCAAGATTTTCTATATTGGAACAGGTATGAAGTTTAATATTTATATGCCGGCCGACCTCGACCAGTTTTGGAGAAATAACTCACATGGCGCAATCATTCGTGGGAAAAGTCTTGTCCAGCTGAGACATTACCCCGCCGATTGCGGAAGATTTTTCAACAAGATGAACAAAGTACCCTGATTCCGCCAAATCCAGGGCTGCCTGCATTCCAACAATACCACCACCAACAACCATTACGGACCCCAGAACAGTCTCAGCTTTTTTTATTTTCATTAACTAAATCCTCTTAAATATATTCTGTTTTTAATATACCTTGTAAAAAAAATGTGAATTATATTATAAAGACTGAATAAATGATCTAATTTAAATATGCATTATAGGTTCAATTGAATTCCTGGTCAAGCAAAATGGTAATGATAAAGAAAAATATTGCTGAAAAACAGATTGAGGCTCAAAATATCAGGCTTGCGACCTTAAATGCCATTTCCATGACCGTAAACAGCAGCCTTGATCTTAAAGAGGTTTTAAATAAAACAATAGATATAATCCTTGAAATCCTTGAGCCTGATAATGTTAGAATATATTTACTGGATGAAAAAAACAATACTCTTAATTTAGTAGCCCATAAAGGATTCTCGAACAATTTTATAAAAAAAAAGCATATACAAAGTCGCAACGTCGGCGACGGGCTTTTGGGTCAGACTATCCTGACAGGTAAAACAAAGGTGGTTGATAATTTTTTGCGATCTAGGGCCCCTTATGTTGATACCTTTCTTGAAGAAGGGCTTGTTTCCTCTGCTTATTTGCCTTTGATTTCAAAAGAAAACCAAGTGGGAGTGATGTGTGTATCAAGTTATACCGGGTTTAAATTTTCAACGGATTATGTGGATTTTTTAATGGCCATCGGTAATCTTATTGGAATCGCCATCAATAATGCGCATCTATATGAGACCACTAAAAAAGCCTATGAGGAGCTAAAAAAAGCCCAGGAGATCATTATCCGAACAGAAAAAATGGCCTCTCTGGGAAAACTGGCTGCCACAATTGCGCATGAAATCAATAATCCACTGGCCGCGGTATTAAACTATATTAAGCTGATGCTGAAAATCATTACCCGCGGTAATTTTAATCCAGATCGAATTGAAGATATTGTCCGCTACTTAAAAACCATGGATTCTGAAACAACCAGATGCGGCGAGATAGTGAAAAATCTTCTGGCCTTTTCACGGCAGTCCAAGATTCACATAGCACCTTATGATATTGAACAGATAATTGATAAAACCTGGCTACTGATTGCCCATAAACTTAAAATTAATGAAATAGAATATAAAAAGGTACTTGGGCCTGATCTTCCAAAAATCAAATGTGATTTTAAACTGATTCAACAGGTTTTATTAAATCTGCTTAGCAATGCAAGCGAAGCCATGTCAAACGGCGGTAAACTGACTGTTATTGCAAGACGGTCTACAAAAAAAAACTATTTGGAAATAATTATTTCCGATACTGGTTGCGGAATTTCCGAACAAGAAAAAATGGATATTTTTGAACCTTTTTTTACGACAAAAGAAGAAGGCAAAGGCGTAGGCCTTGGTTTATCCGTTGCATACGGGATCATTGCCAGACATAACGGCTTTATTGAAATAGAAAGCAATTCAGGCCAGGGCAGCAGGTTCAAAATTTTTTTGCCATATGGGGAAAAAAGGAGACATTAATGAGAACAAAGCCTCACATTCTTGTAGTTGATGATGAAGTTGCCATTCGGGAAAGTCTTAAGGACTGGTTATTGGAAGATGGCTATGAGGTCGGACTAGCTGACAGTGGGGAAAATGCTGTTGCAATGGCCAAAGAAAAGGCCTGGGATGTTGTTTTGCTGGATTTAAAAATGCCGGGTATGGACGGTCTCGCAACCTTGAAGCACCTTATTAAAATAAATCCGGAAACAGAGATTCTTATGATGACCGCTTACGCAACCGTTGATACAGCAATCAAGGCGATGAAAGAGGGAGCCTTTGATTATTTGGTTAAACCCTTTGATCCAGACGAGATTGAAATTTTAATCAAGAAAATTGTGGCTCACAGGGAACTGGTACTGGAAAATCTTTTGCTTCGCAGGCAACTTGCGAAAAAAAATGAATTTGATGAAATTATCGGCAAAAGTGCTGTGATGCAAAAAATATTTGAATTGATCTCCCTGGTTGCGCCAACTGACTCTTCAGTGCTGATAACCGGTGAAAGCGGAACAGGCAAGGAATTGATTGCAAAAGCAGTTCATGCTAACAGTAATCGCTGCTATGGCCCGTTTATAGCTGTAAACTGTGGAGCCTTACCTGATTCATTAATTGAAAGTGAACTTTTTGGATATGAAAAAGGAGCTTTTACCGGTGCTGATCACACCAGAAAGGGACGATTTGAACTGGCTGATAAAGGGTCTATTTTTCTGGATGAAATTGGCGATATCAGCCTGAAAACCCAGATAGACCTTTTAAGAGTTCTCCAGGAAAAGGAATTCAGTCGACTTGGAGGGCAAAAACTGATTAATACGGATGTGCGCGTACTGGCGGCAACAAATCGCGATTTACAAAGGGCAATAGTTGAAAATAAATTTCGTGAAGATCTATATTATCGTCTTAACGTAATTACTATCCATGTTCCACCTTTAAGAGAACGCCTGGAAGATATCCCGCTTTTGGTTGATGCTTTTATAAATAAATATTGCCTTGAAATGAATAAAAAGCCCGTAAAAATTTCCAGCATTGCTTTGAAGACCTTAATGAATTATGACTGGCCCGGAAATGTCAGGGAGCTGGAAAATGTTATTGAAAGAGCGCTTGTAATCGGCCGGCAAAATAAGATCCTTAGAGCTGACCTGCCATTTGCCCCAAACAAGCTGGAAATCGAAGATTTGCCTAAATCCTTAAAGCTCATGGAAAAAAAACATATAGAAATAATTCTTGATGCAAACAGCTGGAATATCAGCAGGGCTGCAAGGGATTTGGAAATCGACCGCCAGACACTTTATAATAAAATTGAAAAATATAAAATTGAAAAAACAAGGTAGAAAGCCCTGCTTTGCAAAACAGCATTATCATTTGTCCCATTGGTTCGGTTAATATTGAAATTCTAAAATATCTGGGTGAGTGCCTGACCAATCAATGCGGATTTGAATATAGAATTTCTTCTGCAATGGGCAACCCAGACTACGCCTATAATGAAAGCCGGTCTCAATATAATTCAAAAACCATATTAAAACACCTGATTGAAAACCGTTCTTATAATACTTTCAGACTGATAGGGGTTACGGATGTTGATATATATGTGCCGATCCTAAAATATGTTTTTGGATTAGCTCAGCTTGAAGGGCAATGCGCGATTATCTCATTATATCGCCTGCGTCCATGCTTTTATGATCAGCCTCCAAATTTTAATATATTACTGGGTAGGGCGGAAAAAACCATTATTCATGAAATCGGCCACACATTCGGCCTCACCCATTGCCGAAAACGCAGCTGTGTTATGTATTCATCCTCACGCATTGAGGATACGGATTTTAAAGAGCCCTGCTTTTGTCCCACCTGCAATGAGCTTTTTAAATGGCATTTAACAGCAGTCAATAAGGTAAATACCGGCAGATAGATACCAGATTCAGGCAAAACTTAATCAGCAGATTAATCCAAAACTATCAATCTTTTTTATCTGTACAGCCTTTTTATGAAGCTCTTTTAACTTTGCAGGATCATTTATTTGATTTATTTTATCAATAATTTCAGATGAAATTTTCCCAAAACGTA
>JASFBJ010000303.1 GCA_030149585.1 Desulfobacterales bacterium
TTGATCCCCTGCGGCTATGTTATTTTAGATGATATACATATTCTTATGGCAAAAATCGGTTTGCTTAAAAAAACAGCAGACCAAATTTATTAAAAATAATCTTTTCACAGTACTTGACAAAATATTATAATATCTGCTATTAGTTCCAGCCGAAAAAGTCGAAAAAAGAAAAGTTGGTTTAATAATTTTTAGAAAGCTTGACAGCATAGTTTGAAATGACTTCCTTTCGCCATTTCCTATTATTTGCAAATAAACTCTTATAACCATCCTAACAAGATTTTTATAACGACTTATAATTAACAGACCGCCCGGGAAAAATAACAAAACTGATGAAATACTGATGAAGTTATTTAAATATAAAGAAAATCAGGCATGGACTAAACATATGTCCATTATAATGCAACTTGGCCTGACCATGGTCGGTTCCATTTTGTTCTGTTTTTTTGTAGGTTATTATATTGATAAATGGTTTGCCACAAAAGGTATTTTTACTGTAATTTTTATCATTCTGGGTGTGATTGGCGGAGGAAATGTGGTTTACCGTCAAATTTTAGAGATAACTGAGGAATAATTCTATTGGAAGAGATTCGAGAGATCCAGAAAAAATACTGCTCGCGTGCCATGTTTACAGCCATTTTTGGAGGTCTGTTTCTTATCCTGGCCGACCATGTCAGCATTGGGAAAGGATTAATTTTAGGAACTATTTTCAGCAGCATAAATTTTGTGCTTATGGGTGAAACACTTCCCAAACGTCTTCTTCAAAACCAGAGAAATAAGGCGGTTATGTTTTCATTAGGCTCTATTTTTGTCCGCTATCTGATTTTAGCCCTGCCATTATTGCTGGCTATTAAAATGGAACAATTTAATCTGATTTCAGTGATCTGTGGTATTTTTATGGTACAATTAATGATTTTAGGGGAACAATTCGCAAAATTTTTTTTGAAACTTCGCGGAAAGACTGTATAAAGGTAAACGTACTATGCAAGAGTTGGGGAAAGTTCATCAATTAATCATTTCAATTTTCGGCCATAATATGGTTTTTAATCTGGAAGCCATTGCCATGACCTGGATTGTTTTTGCAATCCTGATTCTATTTGGCTTTTTTGCCTCCAGAAAAAAAAGTCGCCTGCCCGGCCCTTTGCAGGCCATGGGGGAATTATTTGTAAGTCAGCTTTTTGCACTGACCGAGGATGCGCTTGATAAAGATCTGGCAAAAACATATGGGCCAATGATAACAGCTCTTTTTATGTTTTTGCTTCTTTCCAACTGGATCGGAATGATTCCATACCTTGAGGAACCCACAAAGGATTTAAATACCCCGCTGAGCCTCGGACTGATGGGATTTGTTATTGCCCATTATGCAGGCATTAAAAGCAAGGGGTTTAAAACCTATGCCAAAGCTTATTTTGAGCCAATCTTTTTCATGATGCCTTTAAATCTAATTGGCGAGCTTGCTAAAATTGTTTCTATTTCTTTCAGGTTATTTGGGAATATCATGGGTGGTTCAATTATCATTCTGGTTGTTTCCTATTTAACCTATAGTGTAATTCTTCCACCTTTTTTAAACGCGTTTTTCGGACTTTTTGTCGGAGGAATTCAGGCCTTTGTATTTACAATGCTCACAGTTGTTTATATTTCAGTGCAGGTTAAATAATCGATATGTCAAATGATTTTCAAACATGGGTAAATGTTGCTGCCTATATCGGCGGCGGAGCTGCAATGGGGCTTGGCGCTATTGGTGCTGCCATTGGTGAAGGATATACAGCAGCATACGCAAATTCGGCAATTTCACGGAGCCCCAACCTTTCCGGAGAAATTTTCAAATCAATGCTGGTGGGCCAGGCCGTTGCTGAATCCGCCTCAATATTTGCGCTTGTCATTGCAATGGTTTTGCTGTTTACTGAGTTCAGTTCACAAAGCTTTTTAATGATATTTGTTCCTCTATCCGCTGGGTTATCCATAGGCTTTGGTGCCATTGGATCCGGAGTTGGTTCAGGTTTTCCTGCTGGCGCTGCCTGCATGGGGATATCAAGGCAACCGGCTATGAGCGCAAAACTGACGACCAATATGCTGATTGGCTCAGCAGTTTGCCAAACCCCGGCAATATTTGCATTGGTGACGTCTTTTATCTTATTATTTACTGATTTTTCATCATCTCCTGTATCGCCGACCTGGGCTGCTATACTTGGTGCCGGCCTGGCATCAGGTTTAGGCGCGATTGGCTCCGGGCTTGGCGGAGGGCTCGTTGCCGGCGCCAGTTGCGACGGTATTGCAAGACAACCCAAGTCCGCAACTACCGTAACAAATGTTATGCTTCTTGGGCAGGCTGTAACACAAACAACGGCAATATATGGTCTTTTAATCAGTTTTATCCTTATGTTTAAAACATTTGCTCCAACTGATTCCATTGCTGCTGCAATGGCATTGCTTGGAGCAGGACTCTCGATCGGAATTGGTGCAATTGGCCCTGGCATTGGTGAAGGATTTACAGCGCAAAGTGCTGTGTCATCTATTGCTAAAAATCAGAAAGCAACCGCTGAAATAACAAGAGTCATGCTTGTAGGGCAGGCAGTTTCAGAATCTACTGGAATTTATGCTTTAGTTATATCATTAGTTTTGATTTTTGTTATCTAATATCAATTTTTTTATAAATCGTTAAGGTAAGGAGATAAAAATGGCAATTGACGGAGCAGATATCATCAAAGCAGCAGCGTTTTTAGGAGCCGGGCTTTCCATGGGATTAGGGGCAATCGGGCCTGGAGTCGGAGAAGGAATGGCTGCCGCCAAAGCCTGTGAGGCAATTGGTAAAAATCCAAAAGAAGCAGGCCTTTTAACCAGAACTATGCTTGTTGGCCAGGCAGTTTCTGAATCAACCGGAATATATTCACTGGTTATTGCTTTATTGCTTTTATTTGTAGTTTAATCATTTAGCATAGTTTTTAATGGAAAACATCCAATGAACATTGAAAGTAACATAGCTCTTATCAGCATTAACGAAACCCTGTTTATTCAGCTCATCTGTTTTTTGATATTTATGGTAATTATGAATAAAATCATGTTTCGTCCCTTAAATAAGGTGATTGATGACAGGACCTCCTATCTTACTGAAATGAATAAAGAGGTTATTGACACAAGCCAGAAACTGGCTGATATTACCGCTGACCTTCAAAAACAGGAGCTCCAGGTAAAAACAGAAGCCTTTCGTTTACAAAATGATCTTTTGGAAGACGGCAGTCAGACCGCAAACCAAATTAATAAAGATGCTATGAGTAAAATCAAGGAAATCCGGAAAAAGGCTGAATTGGAGGCTGAAGCCAAAATAACCGAGGCTCGCAAATCCATTAAGCAAGATTCAGAGGCCCTGGCAATCAACGTCATGGAAAAAGTATTGAACCGGAGACTGGCTTCATGAAAAAGATCTTATTAAAATCAAAATTTTCAGTTATTTTATTTTTAGCTGGTTTTTTTTGCCTGTTTTTCGCTGTTTCAGCCTGGGCAGGCGAAGGCCAGTCCGGCTGGCGTCATATTTATGACCAGATAATGGTGATTTTCAATTTTGGTATTCTGGTGTTCTGTTTTTTTAAATTCGGGAAAAAGCCGTTGATTGATTTTCTCAAGGGGCAAAAGGAAAATATCAGGGAAGAAATCAACGAAGTCGAAAATCGAAAACAGGAAATAGAAACAAAACTTGACGAACTCAGAGCGGTTATGGATGATAGCAAAGCCCGCTTTGAAAATATAAAACACCGAATTATTAAGCAGGGTGAAAAAAAGAGGACCGCAATTATTACGGAGGCGGAACAGCAAAGTAAATTAATGATTGAAAGCGCCCTGCATAAGGTGGATTCAGGATTTATCCAGGTTCAAAATATATTCCGTAAAGAGCTTGTTGATGCTGCTATGGATTTGGCATTGGAAAAACTCCCGGTAGCACTTAACGATAAAGATAATCAGTATTTTATTGATCAGTATCTGACCGGAGCTGATTCAATATAGCCTTTATTTCACAGGATATAAAATTTTAGTCAAAAGCTTTAAGTCCGGCGTATTAAAAATACACCGGACTTAAGGCTTTTTTCTATTCTTGTGAAATGAATTATCTGAAAATTCCTAAATATCCAAAGATAGTTTACACTTTTGACGGTTCTCGCTTTCTACCAAGAAACTTCTTGTTTCTTATAGGAAAAAATGGCGCCGCGAAATATAAAGCTCGTTCCCACGCTCCAGCGTGGGAATGCATACCACATAGGGTTTCCACGCTGGAGC
>JASFBJ010000304.1 GCA_030149585.1 Desulfobacterales bacterium
AGCGAGAACCGTCAAAAGTGTAAACTATCTTTGGACATTAATGAAGGATGCCTAACTTTCCTGTTTCTTTTTCATAAGAGGGTCAAAACTTGGCCATTAATAAAGTTCTAACAACTTATATAGATAAAAATTATATAGATAAAAAAAATATACAGCCATTCTATAAAACAGTTATTCGGCCTGTAAATCATTCAAAATTTAATGAGGCTGATCTGTTTGAGATCGTTGATCGGGTAACCATTTCAGATCAAGCAAAAAAAATGTATCTTAAAAGCCGGGCGCGGTCAATGCCCCCGGCAAAGATAGCTGCAAAAAACTATATCAAACGCATACCAATAACCTCTAAACAATCCCTGCTTGAATATAAAGCCTTTCCTCCGGTAAATTAGATAAAATTCGGGCCTGACTTTAATTTTTTTTTTTTAGAATATATTGCGTTAAAAATAAAATTAGGCTATCAATTCTTATTTAATCCCTTATTGGCCCATCATTAAAAATAATTATAACAGAATTTGCTGATTACTCAATGCTCAAGGAGAACTAATTGAAAACTAAAAACATATTCAATCATTTCAGTTGCTTTATTCTATTTATGTTCATTGCGATAATATTTTTTAATCCTGCTTTTGCAGGGGCAAAGCCGATTAAAATAGCGATTTTGCCGTTTAATATTAATGCTGAAAAAGACCTTGGTTTTTTGAAAAAAGGTTTAATCGATATGCTGGCCTCCAGATTATCCTGGGAGGGAAAAGTTATTGTTATCAACAACGCAGAAATTTTAGAAGCATTAAAAAATGCTTCTGAGTTTTCAGGGCAGAGTCAGGCCCTGCTGGTTGGATCAAAATTGCAGGCTGATTATGTATTATACGGCAGTCTGACCGTTTTTGCGGAAAGTGTCAGCATTGATGCCAGGATGGTGGATGTCAAAGGCATTAAGCCTCCCTTTACTTTTTATAATCAATCTCAAAATTTAAGCCAGGTGATTCCCAAAATAAACCGGTTTGCCACAGATATTAATATCAAAGTGTTTGGCCGAGTTATTGATACACCCTCTTTTCAGACACAGCAGCCTGCAAAATCACCTGAGAAATCAAATGGCCTGCCGGATATCCATGCTAATCCTGAAAAATTAATCGAAAACGTAAATAACAGCCCAGGGAACGAGCCAATATTTATTATGGGTAGGAATAAAAGCGGCAAGGAGCCTCAATTCTGGAAAAGCAGAAATTATAATAAACTTTTTAATGGATTGGCTTTAGGAGATGTGGATGGTGATGGCAAACAAGAGACAGTTGTGGTGTCGCCACATGCAGTGCATATCTTCAAATATGATAAAAATCGATTTTTTAAGGTCAAAGAGATTTCTGATAGCCGGTTTAAACGGTTTATTGGTGTTGATATTGCTGATATTAACGGAAATGGAATTGCTGAAATATTTATATCCAGTTTAAATTCAAATCGGAATGTTGTTAATTCAGTGGTTTTTGAATATAATGGCAATGAGTATAAAAAAATAGTTAAAGGCATGGCCCGCTATTTTAGAGTAATTGATTTACCGGGGAAGGGGAAAATTTTATTAGGCCAAAAACAAAAAACAGGTGGAGGAGAAATTTTTTCCGGAAATATTGAAAAAATGGTATGGAACAGTTCCAAAGCTGTTTATGAGCCTGAAAAGGCGGTATTGCCCCGCAGACGCGCAAATTTACTGGGGTTGGCCTTTGGCGATATCATGAATAACGGTATTAACACGGTTTGTGCCTATGATTCCAATGATAATATCAGGCTGATTAATACCAGAGGTACTGCCATTTGGACCGGCAGTGAACATTTTGGCGGCAGCACCCTTTATTTTTCTTTACCTGTTATTGACTCAGGAGTTGAAAACAGGCAGTACTTTCCCATGCGGATGGTAATCACTGATCTGGCAGGAGATGGAAAAAATGAGCTGATTGTGACAAAAAATCATGAAATAACTGGAAATTTATTAGAAACATTCAGAAAATATACCCATGGTCAATTTGAATCCCTCTCCTGGGATGGCCTTGGGCTCTGGTCAACCTGGCAAACCCGCAAGATATCAGGTCATATTCGCGATTTTGCCATCGGCGATTTTGATAATGATGGAAAGGCTGAGCTGATTGGGTTGATAATTCTTAAAGAAGGGCGTGTTATTGGAAAAACATCCCAAAGCGCAATTATTGCCTATGAGCTTTATCAATAAATAAAAGGTGTTGTCTGTCCGAAGTCTCGTTTGCTTCTTATAGTCCCGTTAGGGACATTTCGAAAATAGCCTGGCTATTTTATTGCCAGGTTAATAAGGGACGACAGATTGTAGAATTCATGCCCAAACATGTCGGGCACACGTGGGGCTCTCTCGTTCCCACGGTCTTTCCGTGGGAATGTACGTATACACCGCAACAGGGTTCCCCACAAAGAACAACAAAAACCGGAAGTGAGTAATACATTTTTAGATACATGCAGCAGTACATAAAAAAAACCCGGAGCAAAAGCTCCGGGTTTTTTGTTTTAATAAATGGCTGAACCTTTATCTCAAAAGATCAGGTCTTAGAAATTAATCTGCCATTTTGCACCAAAATAAGTATCAGAACCATCTTCGTTATCATCTTCATAATCAATTATGCCAAATTCAGGAACAATAAAGAAACCAGGCGCGATTGTAATATTTGCCTGAGCATAAAAACAGGTGGTTTCATCTGCATCAGCGCCGCTCACATCAAGTTCGTGACTTACAAAACCATAGCCGGCTTCAAATTTCAGTTTATCATTGGCTTTGAATCCAACAACTCCAAGATAACCAATGGTGTCATTATCGTTAAGGTCGTCGCCATTGGTAATAGTTGGCATGGCGTCTGTGCCGTACCTTGTAGTCCATATGCCATAGGGTCCGATATTTTTGCCGCCCATGATATCAGCTTTAACATAAGCCGGGCCAAAATTTACTCCACCGCCAACAGCATAAACAATACTGTCTACATCTACATCAACATCACCAGATGTGTTGCTCTCGATCGTATAGGATTGGTATCCACCAACAACTTCAACAAAGAATGTATCAGCCGTATAACGATACTTAGCCTCAATTTTAGGGATGGTTTTTCTGGTTGTGACGTCTGTCTCTCCCAAATCATTGGTTTCAGGACGAACCAGTGCGATTTTAAAGTTGTTTAGCTGAACCTGAATCATGGGCCTGCGCAGGCCATAAACACCACCATAGTTGAGCATACTGTTGTCTGACCCGTAAACCTGGCCACCAATAAACATTGTAATCGGTGTATAGGTTTGACCAATAAGCAGAGTGCCTGTACCAAAATTCCAGGCACCATAAAGGTGTCTAAGGTTAACACCTGTGCCATATTCAAAACGACCGCTTATGTCGCCATTTTTGACTTTAGCGCCGATACGGCTGTTTGACTGTTGCGTCCAGTCAGTATCTGCTTCTTCATCACCATAATCACTTTCTTCCATGGTAAAGGTTTTAAAACGTGAACTTCCATAAAAATTCCAGTCAGCAGCCATTGCCGGCAGTGTAAATGCACCAACAAGCGCAATAGCCATAATAAGTACAAATAATTTTTTCATTCTTAAATTCTCCTTTAAAGTTTAAATAAATTTAAAATTAACCCAATAATTTTTTCCCTTAAATTTTTTTATCACCCCCTTTCAGTAAATAAAAAAGCATTAATAAAGAATAAATGCTGGAAACTATTAATAATTAAAAACACATATAGATATAGATAAAAAAATAACTAACAACCGAAATATTAAAAGTCAAGGCTTTTTATAAAAATATTCAGAGCCATTGCATCAAAATTTGGCATATTTTCTAATTCTAAACAAATCAATAAGTTACAAATGCTGCTTAAAAAGAAGCACTCATAAGCTGCTTGCCGTGTTGAATCCAAAGGTCATTTCCTCTGAAGATAGACAGGCACGAGCAGCCTCCTGCAACAATTGCCCGGCAAATGGCTTTGCAACGCGAAGCGGGCCCAGCAGTGGCAGGCTGGTCTGGGGATCCTAAGTTCAGAAGATAACAGCGTCCCCATTCTATTTATTCTTAAGTTTCTTCAAATAAAACTCAATCTCCTCTGCCCTCAACCCTTTTAACCTGTCCTCTGTCCCCAACCCTTTCAACCTATCCTCTGCCCTCAACCCTTTCAACCTATCCTCTGCCTTGAACTTTGAAAGCACCTCTTCCGCCCCCAACCCTTTCAACCTATCCTCTGCCTTGAACTTTGAAAGCACTT
>JASFBJ010000305.1 GCA_030149585.1 Desulfobacterales bacterium
CCTGACCTAAATCTGTGCGCCTACTTGTGGAAGTTATTTCGTCCCCGTTCCTTAGCGAACCAACAAGATCTTTGACCTGTTTTATCTGATTATCAAGCAGATAGGTTTTAAGGCCATCTATGATATCCAGTGTGGCCCTTGAATTAACAAAATTGGCAGTGCCTACCTGCACTGCAGTGGCACCGGCTATTAAAAATTCTATGGCATCAGTTGCGTCCATAATCCCGCCAACACCAACAATCGGGATGGATACCGCATTTGCAACCTGCCAGACCATTCGCAAGGCTACAGGCTTGATGGCCGGCCCGGACAAACCACCGGTAATATTGGCCAGACATGGCTTGCGGCTTTTTATATCAATGGCCATTCCAGTAATTGTGTTTATCAGGGATAAAGAGTCCGCACCTGCCTCTTGCGCGCTTTTGGCCATTATCCTAATGTCGGTTACGTTGGGAGACAGTTTGACCATAAGCGGTAAAACAGTTGCCTTGCGAACAGCGCTTACCACTTTAAATGCCGATTTTGCATCAGCCCCAAAGGCAATTCCGCCCTGTTTGACATTGGGGCAGGAAATATTTATCTCCAGGCCGCTAATTCCTTGGACTTCATTAAGACGGGCTGCCACTTGCGCGTACTCGTCAATGGTTTCCCCATAAATATTGATAATGAGCGGTGTGGCGAATTTCCTTAAAAAGGGCAACTTATAGGTTAGAAAGTCGGCTAATCCAACATTTTCCAGCCCGATTGCATTGAGCATGCCGCAGGCTGTCTCTACAATCCTTGGCGGAGGGTTACCTCTGGAGGGATTCAAGGATAAGCCCTTGACGATAATTGCTCCTAACTGGTTTAAATCAACAAGGTCTTTAAATTCAGTGCCATAACCAAAGGTGCCTGAAGCCGTCATAACCGGATTTTTAAGTTTCAGATTTCCAATATTTACGCTAATGTCTGGTTGCATCTGCATAATGATCCATATTTTTAAAAATATTTTATACCTTTAATAATAGTTCAGTTCATGCAAGATAGCAAGCAAGTGTCTATTAATTTAAATAATTGCCATTCAACATTTTAACTGTTATATAACATAGTATTAATTTAATGGAGGTCTTCTTTTGGATTTAAATTTAATAAGTAATCCTGCCATGGTCTGGTTTGTTGTCGGCCTGATTTGTGCGGTTGCTGAATTTATGATTCCCGGAGTTGTTATTATTTTTTTTGGAGCTGGTGCATGGGTTGTTGCCCTTATTTTACTGGCTGTGAAAATCAACCTTTTCCTGCAGCTTGTTATTTTCATAGTGGTTTCTGTTTTCTGCTTGATTTTGTTGAGAAAGCAGTTTGTTCAGCAAAAAAAGAATCTGCCTGATCCAACTGATGAATTTATGGGTAAAACCGCCAGGGTACGCAAGGGATTCAAAAGCGGAGAGTTTGGTCAGGTCTTTTTTAAGGGCGCCTTGTGGAAAGCTTCAACAACTGCCGCAAAAACTCTGGAAGACAAAGAATATGTTAAGATAGTTGGTCATGAAAGCATTGTGCTTCAAGTTGAACCTATAAAAACCCAAAAAAAAGAAGAGGTGTAAAAAATGGAAATTCCAATTATTGGTATTGGTCTGCTAATTATAGTTATTATTGCTTTTTATAAAACCATTATCATAGTGCCCCAGCGAAGCGCTAATGTTGTTGAACGTCTGGGACGATACAGCCGTACCCTGGAATCCGGTTTTTATATCTTGATACCCTTTCTGGACAAGATATCCTATAAACGATCTTTAAAAGAAGAAGCCCTGGATGTTTCTCAGCAAACCTGTATAACTAAAGATAATGTATCCATTGGAGTGGATGGAATTCTCTATATTCAGGTGATTGACGCTCAAAAATCCGCATACGGCATTGAAGATTATAAATATGCAGTTACCCAGCTGGCCCAAACCACAATGCGCAGTGTTTTCGGCACCTTTGACCTGGACGGCACCTTTGAAGCCAGAGATTCCATCAATGCTCAGGTTGTTAATGCTGTAGATGAAGCCAGTGACCCCTGGGGCGTTAAGGTGACCCGCTATGAAGTCAAAGATATTATTCCACCCCAGAGCATTATTGAAGCCATGGAAAAACAGATGAAGGCTGAACGGGATAAGCGGGCAACGATAGCTGACTCTGAAGGGGAAAAACAGGCTGCCATTAATAGAGCCGAGGGCAAAAGACAGGCAATGATAGCCGAGTCTGAAGGAGAAAAGCAAAAAAGAATCAATGAGGCTGACGGTCAGGCAGCTGAAATTGAAAAAGTCGCTGTAGCCACTGCCAAAGGACTGGCCAATATTGCCATTGCCATAAAAAAAGATGGCGGCATTGATGCGGTTAATCTGAGAGTGGCTGAACAATATATCAAGGAATTTGGCAATCTCGCTAAAACCAGCAACTCCATGATTATTCCTTCCAGCATGTCTGATATTGCCGGACTGATCGCAACGGCTACCAGTGTCGTTGATGAGATTAAATTGAAAAAGAACCTGTCGGATACATAATTTGCCGGAAAATAAAGGCAAGAGAACAGCTGATATTGATAATGATTTGTAAATTTGATAGTTTTGTGTTATAAGGTTATCAAATTTCAGTTTTTATAAATTATTATTGCATGTTAGTTTGATATCTATTTCTAAAAAAAGTGCTAATTTTAAAAAGGGAACATCCGACAAATGTCTGAAAAACATCCTGAATGCCCACTCTATAATCCTTTGAACTGTAAAGAGTACTATAATCCTAAACTCTGTGCGTTCGTAAAAAAGGACAAGATTTGCTTGAAAAAGAAAAAAACCAAAAAGAACTCAGCAACACCAAAAGAGAACTCAGCACCAAAAAAAGCTCAATAAAAAATAGCAAATAGGCAAAAGAAAAAAAATCAGGCATGCCCTGCTATGTCGGAAAGCAGGGCAGGATCAATTCCCAACTGTTTTATGGCGTCTTCCCAGCGTGATGCAAGCGGTCTGTTAAAAATTATCTTGTTTGAACATTGGGTGGTAACCCACACATTCTCTTTTATTTCATAATCCAGCTGGCCGGGACCCCAACCAGCGCACCCAAGACAGATAATATAGGATTCAGGCCCTTTTTGCTGCGCTATAGCTTTTAAAATAGCTCTTGAATTACTAAACGCCAGGTCCTGATTAATCAAAAGACAGCCATCCCAGTCAAAAGGAGGCCCGTGGAGAATAAATATTTCGTTTAAATGAACCGGCCCCCCAAGATAAATCGGAATATCTTCAGCGCCTGCAAGATAATCAATATTCAGCTCGTTAAAAATAAGTTTAGCTGATAAAAGCGGCTGCACCTGATTGATAACAACGCCGACAGCGCCCTGGGCATTATGCTCTGAAATACAGGTAACTGTTTTATAAAAATTGGGGTCGTTTAGCTGGGGCATTGCAATTAAAAATTGGCCTTTTAATGAATATTTAAATTCAGTTGTCATAATTTTTCTTTACAGATTAAGGGGCTCCGGAAATAAATCCACACCTTGCTTGTCTGGCGCAATTTTGTGGATTTATTTCTTTCCGTGACCCTAAAATTCTTGGTCAAAACATCGTGAAATTATTTTTATAACAGTCTATATGCCAAAAATTGAGAGTGTAGGCAACCCATTTTTTATTAAGCCTTTTTTTATTATGCAATAAATAAGGAAAAGGTTTATTCACCGTACATATCAGTAATGAGCTTACGCAATTGAGCGGCTTTGGTCTTTGATAATTCATCAATTTTTTTCCCAATTTTTTTTTTGCTAATAGTGCGTATTTGGTCAACGGCTATTTCAGCTTTTTTATTCGCGCATTTAATCTGAAATCGGGTTCTCCATTGTGGGTGCAACTTTGAGGTCAATGGACATACAACAACGCTTTCTAAATATTGATTCATTTCATCTTGACTAATAATAACAGGACGTACTTTTTTTATTTCGCTTCCTATCGTGGGGTTGAGGTCAGCAAAATAGATTTCGTACCTTTTAATCTTCAAAGCCCTCATCCTCCAGTCCGTCAAGAAGAGTTGTGTCAAATTCGTCCCAGTGTTCCTTTTCATCTGCCATGGCTTTATACGTATCTTCCCACGAAAATTTACTGTCTTCTTTTTTACGAAGAAGCAGCCCTCTGTCTGTTTCCTCAAGTAAAAGGGAATTTTTAAGGCCATATTTTTGAAGGAGTGGCTTTGGTATTCGCTGATTATAACGGATTTGGGGGAGGCGCTCTATAACCTCCCAAAGAAGCT
>JASFBJ010000083.1 GCA_030149585.1 Desulfobacterales bacterium
AGCGGCTTTTGACAGTGGAGCTGCAGTATTGATCAGCTTTTTGGCTGCGGCCAGAGCCAGTGGACTTCGTTTGAGGAGTCTGGCTGCCAGTTTTTCGACTGCTGCTGCTAAATTTTCACGGCTTACCACCTGGGTCACCATGCCTATTTCAAGGGCGGTTTGAGCATCGATCTGATCTCCTAACAGAATCAGTTCCTTGGCTTTGGCAACACCAATCAGGTTTGGTAATCTGCTGGTCCCGCCAATTCCTGGAATAATTCCATTTTTGACATCCGGCAAACCAACTCTGGCCTCATCTGCCATTATGCGAAAATCACAGGCAAAGGTTATTTGGAGTCCAGCCCCCATTGCGTGTCCGTTTATGGCCGCAATGGTTGGCTGTGGTAATTCCTCGATGAGATCAAAGAGTTTTTGACCGTATTTAATATCTCGTTCAATGGTTATTTGGTCTGTTTTTTGCTGATATTCAATGAATTTACGTAGATTGCCTCCTGCAGAAAAAATATTATCAGTTCCGGTAATGACAACTACTCTTGCCTCCTGACTATCCTTAACAGCTTTAATTGATTTAGAAAGATCGATAAAGAGTAGATCATCAAAGACATTTAATTTATCCGGCCGGGTAAGTTGAATTGTAAAAATCTTATCACTGAGGCGGCATGTAATACATTTCAGATTTAGCTGATCCATATAGATTTTCCTTTTCGCATTGATTTAAGCGATTTTTTTATACATATTTCAGCATAAAAGCAATAATTTAATTATTGACAAATGCAATATGTTGGCATATTTTTATGGGTTAAGAAATAAGTACTGTATTATGTTTTTTTATATATCATAAGAAAGGAGGTGATAATAATGGTTTGTACAACTGCTAAAAAAGGTGAAGAATGTATATTTATGAGCACCAAAGGATGTACTTTTAATGGCGGGATTTGCCATGAGATCATAGAACAGTGCGATGGCTGCAATCGTTCTGCAGAGTTTTCATCCGGCTGGTACTGCACAGCATGCCCTGACCCTTCTGTTAAATGGAAAGTCGGCAATTGCAATATTGCTACGCATGTCAAAACAACTGTTAAGACAAAACAAATAAAGATAAATCCTCTTAAGGCATCCAAAAGAGGAAATGGTTAATGTTATGCATGATCCATTGGCAAACCCCGTTTCTTACAGGAACGGGGTTTTTTTATCCCCGTTCCTTATTGGATTATTTCAAGTGTTGCAAGCTGAACACAGAGAGTTAAAAGCTGGACAGCCTGTTTGATATCTTCCATAGATGCAAAAGAGGGCGCAATTCTGATATTTTTGTCCTGAGGATCTTTTTTGCCGGGATAGGTTGACCCGGCTGGGGTTAATTTAACTCCGGCATCACCGGCAAGCTTGATAACCCTTCCAGCACATCCCGGCAAGGTATCCAGACTGATAAAATATCCTCCTTTAGGACAAGTCCAAAGGGCTATGTTTTTACCTGTCAGCTCCTGAACCAAAATCTTTTGAACTGTATCAAATTTTGGTTTTAAAATTGCCTTATGTTTTTCCATATGGGAATTTATTCCAGCCATGTTTTTGAAAAAGCGTACATGCCGCAGCTGGTTTAATTTATCAGGGCCAATACTTTGAAAACTTATCTGGCTTTTAATAAAATCGATGTTTTTTTCGCTGCCGGCAAGCATGGCTATTCCAGCTCCTGCAAATGAAATTTTTGATGTAGAGCCAAATAATAATACCCGTTCAGCATTTCCTGCCTGCTTGCAGGCCGTTAATATATTTTTTAAAGGAGATGGGCTATTTGTGAGATGATGTACAGCATATGCATTATCCCAGAAGATACGGAAATCTTTGGCTTTAACCGGCATTGCAGCCAGCCTCTCAACCACCTCATCTGAGTAGGTCACTCCTGTGGGATTGCTGTATTTAGGAACACACCAGATTCCCTTGATCATTTCATCTTTGGCCACCAGCTTTTCAACCTGATCCATATCAGGGCCTTGATCCGCAAGGTCTATTAAAATCATTTGAATTCCAAGAGAAGAGCAGATTGCAAAATGACGGTCATAGCCAGGACTGGGACATAAAATTTTAACCCCCGGCAGTTGGCCCCAGGGTGCTTCACCGGGCATAATCCCGATTGTCATGGCTTTGATAAATATATCATACATCATATTCAGGCTAGAGTTGCCGCCGATAATAAGTTCTGCAGGAAAGACTTCCATATATTCAGCAAACAGGGCTTTTGCTTCGGGAATACCGTCTATACCTCCGTAGTTACGGCAATCCAGACCATCTATGGTCAGATAATCCTTGCTGTTAACACAGTCCAGCATCCCAATGGCCAGATCAAGCTGCTCTGGACAGGGCTTGCCCCTGGTAAGGTCCAGATTCAGATTGCGTGTTTTAAATTCCTGATACTGTTGTTTCCAGATTGGTTGTTTTTCTTTTAATTCAACAGTTGATAGCTTTTGCATGATATAAATTCCCTTAGCATCAAATTTGTTATATAAAAATAAAGATAAGATATTTGTAATTAGAAAGATCGCTTTCTAAATGCTCTATACACAATATTTAAGGAAATTTCGACACTAAAGTATAAAAATATTTCTGAAAAATCAGATAAAAAAATAAAGCTGGTAAATGATATTTGAACTCCCCTTTTACATGTGCTATAGAGTCCACCTGAATAATTTCACTGGTTTCACAAAATATACTGTAAAGTCATTCTATAAGGAGTTAATACTAAATCATGAAAAAAATTATTATTTTTGCTTTAATCTGGATATTTTTATCAGCCACAGTTTGTCTTGCACAATCCGTTGAATTACAGCTCACTGCCGGCAATACATCTGTGGATGCGGGTCTGGATGTTAAACGGGAACTGGACCAGGGCTATTATAAAACCGGAATTGGATTTGTTTATAACGATGATGAAGATAATGATGAGGACGAGTTGTATAGAATCGGCGATGTCCGAATTGTTGTGGGCAATGAGGCCTTTTATCAGGGCTTGCAATGTGAACTTGGATTAAAGGGGATATATGGCGTTCTTGAAAATAAAGATGATGATGGCGAGATTTCAGGACTCGGATTTATGGGCAGGGCGGCTTATACCCTGTCTGAGAATATATGCCCGATCCCCATTGAATTTGCCTTTGATATTAGCTGGACTCCCGGCCCACTGTCTTTTCTGGATATGGATAATTATCTTGAGACTGAAGGCGCAATCAGCATCTTTATTGTTCAAAATGCAGCTATAATTTTTTCCTATAAACATTTCAATATCCATATGGATAATGAGCCTGGTGAATGGAAAATGGATGACGATCTATTTTCAGTGGGTTTGCGTCTAAGATTCTAAAGCTGGGGAAGCAACACGCGGAAACCAATCACATCAGAAGCCAGATCAGGCTCAAAACGGCTTCTTTTAGCAGATCGGCATTCATCAAGCGATGAATAATAATGTCCGCCCCTAATAACCCGTTCCACTCCCCTGTCTGGTCCAGAAGGAGAGGTTGCTAAGCCTTTTGGATAGGGGCCGTACCAGTCCATACACCATTCAGCCACATTGCCGTGCATATCATATAGACCCCAGAAATTTTTTTTCAAACTTCCTGCTTTAAGCGGATAATGGCGCTTTGTTTTAAATTTTGATTTGCAATCGCTAAACAAAGCGCCAGGCTTGCCATAATTGGCCTGGGCAGTGGAAAGACACCGGCCAAATCCAAAAGAAGCTTTTGAACCTGCCCGGCAGGCGTATTCCCACTCCGCCTCTGTGGGAAGCCTGTAAACCTGTCCCTCTTTTTTGCCAAGCCATTTAATAAAGGCCGTTGCATCCGTCCATGAAACACAGGTCACTGGAAAATTATCAGTCTGTTTTTTGTTATCAGTATCCCAGCTTCCTGGTTTATCCCAAAAACTTCCAGGTTTTTTCTTCCAACCCCCAAATTTTTTCTTGACATAGCATCCACCGGTTTTTTCAGCACTTGTTTTATATCCACTATCCTTTATAAAATGTCTGAATTGACCAACTGTAACCTCTGTGATCTGGAGGCGATACCCATTTTTAAAGATGACCCTGTGACCGGATTCATCATCATCAGCTCTTTTATCATTTGCAGGGCTGCCCATCAAAAAAATGCCTGGCGGGATATAAATAAACTGCATTCCAAGACTATTGCTCATAAGCTGTGCAACTTTTTCCAACTTTATATTGAAAATATTATCCTTATCAGGTTCCAGCCGGATCCATTTTTTAACTGTTTTATATCCATGGCCGGAAACTTCCAGATGATATCTGCCCGGCTTTAGTTCCATGCCCTTAATATAACGGGGCCGGATGTTTAATACCCTGACCTGATAATTTTTTGGGTTTGACAAAATAATTAAGCGGCCACGCTGTTTTTGAGTTGTAATTTTGCGTAAAACAAAATCCCCCTTATCAAAGGCAGAATTATTTATTTTCCCATAAAGGGGATGACGGCTTCCCCCAGAGCTGATAATAACCCTTTGTGACAGGTAATTGCCAAGTTCACTGCCGGTAATAAGCCCATCATGAATCACATCTGCAGCGCCTTTAAGTCCCTCTAAAAGAAATTTTTTAAACATGCTGCGGTCCGGGATTGGTTCATCAGCCCTGCCCGCAATAATATATTGGCGAACAGGGAGCCTGCTTTCCTGATTCAAGAGCCCGAGTACAGGTGTCTTTTGAGCAAACATTTTTCCTGAAAAAGAGGTATCAAAGAGCATCAGCACATGTCTTGCCCGCATCTGGATGGAATAGGTTTCCAGAGTCCGGCTGCTGATCGCCTTGTCTGCAAATTCTTTTGCATTGCTGCGCAGCAAAGGGCAGTCTTTGGGAATGATCCAGCCTGTGCGAGTGCCGTCCGCCATAATTCGGGTTTCACCATGCCCGGCATAATAGAAAAGAATAGAGCGGTTTTTTTCTTTGCCTGTTATATAAACAAAATCCTTTAAAGCAGCTTTCAACTCCTTAGAGTTTGGATCAATCAGCAGGAGGACTTTCATCCCTGCCCGGCGCAACAGGCTGGCCACCTGTCTTGCATCCATGCCCGTATTTGGCAGCACCGGCCAATGATTATAATTACTGACACCAACTACCAGCGCATGATAGTCCAAACTCAGATATTGATCATTCTCATCAATTAAAGTCGCGGGCTGATTATCGCTCCAGACAATCCCGACCCAAAAGAAAAAAAACAAAATTCCATATATTAAAATCAGGCTGGAGAGATGGTAATATTTTAAATATTTAAAATGCCTGTTCATATTATTTTTCAGCCAATCTCAAAGGATTATCAAAATTAAAGCCGAATAAACGGGGATTTTCACCAATTACAGCAGCGGAAAAAATATAAAACACATAATCATAGGTCTGCTTTGGGATCTGATCCTTATAATTTGTCAAAATATTCCAGAAATTTCGTTCACGGGGATTTTCCGGTAAAGACCGGATTAACTCGTTAACTCGCCTTTCACCCCAATTATATGAAGCAATTACCAGCAGCCCGGAAGCCTGGGCTTCGGTGGTGTAGATATTTTTGATATACCTTGCAGCGGCCAGAGTTGATCGGCCGAAATGGTGTCTATCATCTTTATCATCCGGTTTTGGCAGATCCACCAATGGACCGGGCCGTAAACCGTATTGAGCGCCAGTCGAGGGTATAAACTGCCAGGCTCCCTTTGCAATTCCAAATCTGGTTTTAGGGCCACATGCGTTAACATTATAATTGCTTTCCTGTAAGGCCAGATAAAAAAACTGGGGCGCAAGCCCATAAGCCTCCATGGTTTCAATAACCTTGGGAGTGTAGCCATTTATGTGCGCGCGCCGCACAGCCCGTTCCAGGCGGCCGGTAGCTCTCCATTTGTTTATATAGTTTAAAACCTCCTCAACAAAACCATCCGGCATATTTATTTCACACTCGCCAAAAATACGCGCTATTTTTAAAATAATACGCTCTTTATCACTGATCCCCTTACCATAAACTTTCAGGGTATCAATAAACTGGTTATAGCTCTGTTCCATTTGACGACGCTGATTCCTGAATTGCTCGATCTTTTTTTGATTGCCTATATTGCCGGTTGCCATGGCATTTATAATAATTTTCGCAAATTCAACATCCAGCGCTTTCATATTATAAAATATATTTTCAGCCAAAGCCTTTTGCTTGCGTATGGCCAGATGCTGATAAACCGCATAAGCGCCGGTGACCATAAGCAGCAAAATTACGCTCCCTATAATCAGATAATATTTTTTTTTCTGTTTCTGCTGAACCTGGCTGAATGCCTTTCGCATCATCAGAGTATGCTCACCAGGCGCCACATCATCAGATGCGCTAAAATAGTGTTTTTGATAATCAGCCGGACTGGCTGCAGCAATAATGGTTTTTTCCTGATCCACCATATCTGGAATGGTTATGTGCAGCCATACGCCTAAAGCGCCCAGGCGCAAACGGGTATCCTGCCCAAGATAGAAATGATCTATTTTTTTGTTGTTTATGATCGTTCCATTGGAGCTTCCAAGATCCTGAATATGCCATCTTTGATCTTTAAAAACTACTTTAGCATGCATGCGGCTGACAGCTGGATCATCAATACAAATCTCACACTCAGGATCACGGCCGATTAAAAAGCTTTTCAAAAAAGAGCGTTGCAGAATCTGCCTTCCTTCTTTTTCCAAACTGATTGTAAGAGGCGGTACTTTAGACAATTTTTCTGAATTTTTAATATTTTGCATCTGAATTTTATTAATAACGTTGCTATATATGAGAGGGTAAAATAAGTTTAGCAAAAAAAAACAGAAAAATTAACGAGTTATATCCAAAACCAGCTAAATGCCTGAATAATAAATCCCATGGTAATTTTATTTGCCATAATAAAATAAACTTTAACAGAGGTCTAACTATCTGTCAATAATGAACAACAGAGCCGTTTATCAGCATAAATATAATTTCTTTCAGATATCGAGTTATATTTTTTATAAAGAGCGTGAAGCATAAAAAAGTATTGCAGTTTAACCTTTATCAAAATATAAAAATCATTTTAAATTATTAAAAGGAGTAGTTATGAAACTTCCCTTTTCGCTCCGCTGTTTTTTGTGTTTTTTAACAGGAGTGGGTATATTTTTAAGCTCGAATGTTCTGGCCGCCCCTGTCCTGCCGGATAATATTGAATGGCTGACTAATACAAATGATCCTGTTTTTTCATCTGGGGATGCCAAAAAAGGGGGAACATTGCGATCTGCAATTCTAAGCTTTCCCTTAACATTTCGTGTGGTGGGACCGGATTCAAATTCAAGTTTTCGGAGTGCCATTCTTGATAATCAGCTCTCCCTTATTGGAATTCATCCAAACACGCTCAATATTATCCCTGAAATTGCAACCCACTGGGCCTTTGGCAAAGATAAAAAGAGCATGTATTTTAAAATTAATCCTTTGGCCCGCTGGTCGGACGGGAAACCGGTGATTGCCGCTGATTTTGCCTATACCCTGGAATTTATGAGGTCCAAACAGATCATAGCTCCCTGGTATAATGATTATTATACTCGTGAAATAGATAAAATAATCATTTATGATGATTTGACACTGGCGGTTATCAGCACAAAGGCCCAGCCTGATCTGTATCTGAAAATAGGTTTATCACCTACCCCGCGTCATTATTACGGCCGGCTTGGCAAGGATTTTATAAAGAAATTTAACTGGAAAATCGTTCCCAACACCGGCCCCTATCAGATCTCAAAATTTAAAAAGGGAAAATTTGTCCAATTCAAACATAAAAAGGATTGGTGGGCCAAAGATCTTCGCTATTTTAAAAATCGCTTTAATGTGGATAAGGTAATCTTTACTGTTATCAGAGACCATAATCTTATTTGGGAATATTTTAAAAAAGGGCGTATTGATGTCTTTGGCATGACTTTACCTAAATTCTGGCATGTAAAATCCAACACAGCAGTTGTTAAAAATGGCTATGTTCAGCGTATCTGGTTTTTTAATGATACACAGCGATCAGCCACAGGTTTATGGCTTAACCGGGATCGGAAGATCTTCAAAGATCCTGATATTTGCTATGCCTTTGCCCATGCCATGAATATTGAAAAAATTATAAACAAGGTGCTGAGGGGAGATTATTTTCGGCTTGAGCACGGATTTGTGGGATATGGCCAATACTCCAATAATAGTATCAGGGCCAGACGGTTTAGTCTGCCAAGGGTTGTTCAATATATGGAGAAAAACGGCTGGCTAAGGGGAACCGATGGCATCTGGCATAAAGGCAATATACGATTTTCAGTTGGGGTTTCATACAGTCAGGAAGCCCATACACCCAGGCTGGTGGTCTTAAAAGAGGAGGCCAAAAAAGCAGGTATTGAATTAAATCTTCAACGCCTGGATCCTGCAGCAGCCTATAAAAAAATAATAGAAAAAAAACATGACGTAGCCTGGATGGGCTGGAGCACCTCTTTAAGGCCACAATTCTGGGAACATTTTCATTCCGAAAACGCCCATAAGCCTCAAACCAATAATATCACCAATACTGATGATTCTGAAATGGATATTCTGATAGATGCATACCGGGATTCGCTGGAAGAAAGTGAACGAATTGATCTTGCCAGGCGGATTGAAGCTAAAATTCATGACCTTGGAGCCTTTATTCCAACCTTTATGGTTCCGTATGTAAGGCAGGCTTATTGGCGTGGCTGGTGCTTACCAAAGGTCCCGGGCACAAAAAATTCCAACACCCTGTTTGATCCTTTCAGCACTTCCACAGGCGGATTATTCTGGTTTGACAAAGAGCTTTACGAGGAAACCAAAAACGCCTTGAAAAAAAAGAAACCATTTAAACCTGTAACTTTGATAGATGAAACATTCAAAAAAAGCAGCCCAAACTGATAGAATTGAGGATGAAATTAACAGATAAAATAATCTTAAGGGTCGAAGATTTGACAGTTGCCTTTGATACTGAAGCCGGCAAGGTTAGAGCAATTGAAAATGTCGGGTTTGAGCTGGAAAAAGGTACCTTTTTAGGGATTGTAGGTGAATCCGGATGTGGCAAGAGTGTAACCGCTCTTACTATAATGCGACTTCTGCCTCAGCCCGCAGGTGTTATTGAAAAAGGCCATATTCTCCTTGACCGAACTGATCTTCTTGAACTGTCTGTGGAAAAAATGCAAAAAGTTCGCGGGAATCAAATCGCCATGATTTTTCAAGAACCCATGACTGCTTTAAATCCTGTTCATAAAATTGGTCGTCAGTTAAGTGAAGTTTTTCAGATTCATTATCCTGAATTAAATCAAAATCAGGTAAAGAAAAAATCAGTGGCCCTGCTTCAAAAAGTGGGGATTCCCGAACCTGAAATGCGCCTTGCAGATTATCCTCACCAAATTTCCGGAGGCATGCGCCAGCGGGTTATGATTGCCATGGCCCTGGCTGGTCAGCCCGAAATCCTGATCGCTGATGAACCAACTACGGCTCTGGATGTAACGATTCAAGCCCAGATTCTGGAACTTTTAAAAACCATCCAGCAGGAAACGGCAATGTCTGTTATTTTGATTACCCATGATCTCGCGGTAATTGCCGAGACCTGTGATAAAGTGGTGGTCATGTATGCAGGCAAAATTGTGGAAACCGCACCTGTGATTGAACTTTTTCAAAATCCAAAACATCCTTATACTCAAGGATTACTCAATTCCATACCACGCCTTACAACAAAACCTAAAACCCGTTTAAAAATAATTGAAGGTATGGTGCCAAGCCTTTTGAATATGCCGGCAGGCTGCTGCTTTCATAATCGCTGCCCCCTGGCAAAACCAATATGTCAAACCACATTACCCATGCCGGCACATTTTAGTAAAAATCATATGGTTAAATGCCACCTGTACTCTGGAGACTGATAAGTGGGAATGGATCAATCTGAAATCTTATTAAAAGTTGATCATCTGAAAATGCATTTTCCCATTTACGGGGGAATATTTAAACATCAAATCGGAAAAGTTTATGCAGTTGACGATGTATCTTTTTCAATTGAAGCCGGACGGACTTTGGGCCTGGTAGGAGAATCAGGCTGCGGCAAAACCACTTTGGGCCGCAGCATTATCCGGCTGTATGAACCCACTGGAGGAAAGGTTTTTTTTAAGGGGAAAAATATTTTAGAAATGAGCCGGAAGAAACTGCTCAAATTAAGACCGGACATTCAAATGATTTTCCAGGACCCTTTTGAATCTTTGAATGCCAGGCACACTATTGGTGATATCCTGGCTGAACCTTTTATTATCCACAAGCATGTCTCTTTTCTTGAGCGGAGTCAAAAGGTCAAAAAACTTTTATCTCAAGTTGGTCTGCCAAAAGATGCCTTGAATCGTTTTCCACATGAATTTTCAGGGGGTCAGCGTCAAAGGATAGGAATTGCCAGAGCTATTGCCTTAAAACCCAAAATAATTATCTGTGATGAGCCTGTTTCAGCCCTTGATGTCTCAATTCAATCCCAGATTATAAATTTATTATTGGAGCTTCAGCAGAATATGCAGCTAACCTGTCTTTTCATTGCCCATGATCTGGCAGTGGTCAAACATGTATCAGACCATATTGCCGTGATGTATCTGGGCAAAATTGTGGAATACGCCAGGGCCGAAGCACTTTATCAAAATCCCAGGCATCCGTACACCCAGGCTTTAATCAATGCCATACCAGTTCCTGATCCGTGTCAGGCCAGAAAGAAAAAAATCCTTGCTGGGGATGTTCCTTCCCCTGCCAATCCACCAACAGGGTGCAGTTTTCATACCCGGTGCGAGCGTGCAACAGCTATCTGTAAAACAAAAGAACCATCATTAAAAATAATAGATCCTGATAAAGATAATTTACACCAGGCTGCCTGTCATTATCTTTAAAAATAAAATTTAATGGCCGGACTTTTTTTCCTGCTTATTTGCCTTTTCTTTTGTTGAAATCTTTTTTTCTTTAACTGCTGTTTTTTTTGTCTTTACGACCTTTTCTTTTTTCTTTAATGCTGACAGATCTGCTTTGGAAACAGCAATCAGATGTTTAATATTATCAAGGCGCGACTGAACAGCATCACGCGATTTACGATCAGTACTAAAGGTCATGGCCTGATTAAGAAGTTCTTTATTCTTTTGAAGATCAGGAATTTCAGCTTCGTGTATTAAAGAATCAGCTTTATTAAGCTGATAATTAAAAGCCATGGGGAAAAGCTCTTTTTTAGAGTAGGTCTCTTTTATCATTTCAGGAGCTTTAATTCCTGGAAGGGCGATGAGCAGTTTTTCTCCAAGCGGAGCAAATTTGCCCTGCCAGATTTCAACTCCATTTTTATCGGTTTTAAGATAATAGTTGGAGCTATTTGAAAAACTTGCTATCACTATCATAATTAGAATAGCAACCACGCCGGCGGCTAAAATTTTTATTGATTTGTCCACTGGTTCTGATTCCTTTTGTTGTTTTGGGGGATCAAACGAGACCACAACATTTTCCGCAGCGGCTTTTTCAGCAGCAGCTTTTTCGGCAGCAGCTTTTTCAGCAACAGCTTTTTCGGCAGCGGCTTTTTCAGCAGCAGCTTTTTCGGCAGCAACTTTTTCAGCAGCGACTTTTATGGCTTTAATATCAAATTTTTGAAATAGAAGCGCTTTGATCCGTTTAATTTCATCTTCGCTTTCAGCAGAAATAAAAGGAGGGGCAATATTATTTATCGTTTCCTGTTGAGGCCTGACATAGGGTTTGTCCACTGTTTTTAGCTCAAATTTCCTAAATAAAAGTTCCTTAAGCGTAACTTTTTTTGATTTAGGCACAGCTTTTTTTTTTACAGAAGCATTATCCGACTGTTTTTTGATAGTATTTTTTTTCTTTTTGGAGGTTGATTTTATTAAACTTTTTTTCCCCATGAGAACTCCTTTTATTAACACACGATTTTTAAGAAACACGACTTTTTTCAGATATTATTCTGTATGATAATTCGTTATTAAATTATTATATTATGAGGTTCCCTATAAACGATAGAGCGCAATTTGTAAACATTTTTTTAAATCTAATGGAGCCGGGCCAATTATATGTATTGATTAAGGTGTGTTGAATGAGCGGCTATTTGCACAGATAATTCTTGACAAATATTTTCATATATACAGAAAATACCTTGGATATAATCAATCAAATCATCATAGATAAAATTTAAATAAATAATGAGGGGAAAATCATGAAGGGCGCATTAATTATTATAATTTTGATAACTCTGCTTATTATTGGAATTCTTATGATAAAAAATTATAACTCCGGTGTAACAAAGGATTCCGTCATAAAAAAAGAGGCAATTGAAATGACTAAAGAGATTGCGGAAAAAGCCAACAAGGCAAC
>JASFBJ010000004.1 GCA_030149585.1 Desulfobacterales bacterium
TCGTCATCAACTATTAATATCGATTGTTGGGCGTTCAATACGTTCTCCCTGGTAAAGCTACAGAAAATTGGAAATAATTATTTTTCCATTTTGAAAAGAGACTCTTATTTAGGAGCTGAAATTTGTTTTTTTTTTTGCTGAATATTTTGATCAATAGTCTCAATGGTTGTTATTTGATGTTTCAATAATTGTATTTCTTCCTCCAAGGCTTTGATCTGATCATTTTGCTGAGCAAGAATTTTTGTCTGAACTTTAAAGGAAATTATCTGTTTATTCAACATACGGATCTCTTTATTTTTAATTTGCAGCTGTTTTTTTAAATTAAGCTCCAGATTTTCATCGACATTCGGTATGAGGAGCGAGGTATCCTTTTTGGGGATTTTTTCAACATACTCCGACTCCTGTGCCCTTGATTGCTCAACAGGCTCCATGGGAGCTCCCCGCAATATCAGAATATCAAGCCAGCCCGGATCTTCACAACCTTTCCGGTGATCACTCATTTGTCGCCATGAATTCCACAAAGAAAGTGCATTTTTAAAAGCATCTGGAGTATCGGCTATTATCATCCGGGCGCAAGCCTGACCATAAAGAGCTTTGCGCTTTAATTCAATATTTTTTGTCTGTTTTTGCAAAAGGTGAAAAATTATAGCAGCCTCTTTATAATTTTTACAGGAAAAGGCCTTAGTTGCCCTTTTAAATATTTCCTGATCAGATTTATTTTCAGCGTGTTGATTTTTAAAATTGTGCATATTATCAAATATGCTGCAGCTACATACCATCCACAGGCTAATAGCCAATAAAAAAATTACTTTATTATATTTTTTAATCATTATCTAATTCAATTTCCTCAGTGCAGATTATTATATAAATAATTTAATCGCGTCAGAAAGAAAAAATTCAAACTGCTATTCTTAAGCGCCGGGATCATTTATGGGCAAAGTAAAGTAAAAGGTACTGCCCACCCCTAACTCGCTTTCGACCCAGATGGATCCTTTATGAGCTTCCACAATATTTTTAGTGATAGATAGCCCTAATCCAACCCCATCCTGATGCTCCCGCATATCCGGGGCCCTATAATATTTATTAAATAACATGGCCTGCTCCTCTTTTAAAATACCGGGGCCATTATCTGTAATAAAAAAAATTATCATTTTAGAATCAGAATTTAGTTTGGCTTCTACTGAAATTTTGCTTTCAGCATCTGAAAACTTTATGGCGTTATTAAGCAGATTAAGAAAAATTTGTTTTAAATGTTGTGGGTCAGCAGAAATATTCGGGATTTCTGGAGGAATTTTTAGAGAAATTTTGATATTCTTCATTTCAGCAGCCGGTTTTAGACTTAAAATACAATTTGAGATTAGCGGAAAGCTGTCAACAGATTGCAAATCAATTTTTAATACACCTGGTTCCAGGCGAGAAGCTTGCATCAAATGATTTAAAAGCTCACATATTCTTTCAATTTCCGAACCTGCAATTTCCAAAAATTTTCTCTGACGACTATTAATCTGCCCCATAACCTCTTCGCTGATCATGTTGACTGCCTCTCGAATTGAGGTTAAAGGGGTTCTGATTTCATGGCTCAACATTGAAATAAAATCAGATCTCATTTGTTCTTCATTTTTTAGGCTAGTAGTCATATCATTAAAAGCATCAGCTAATTCACCAAACTCATCCTTGGTTTTTACAAGAATTTGTTTGCCTGAGCTGTCTTTGGATATCGACCTGATTCCCTTAAGCAGCTCTCGCAAAGGCTTGACCATTGAATAGGATATAAAAAGAATTCCAATAAACCCCACTAAACTCGAAATTCCAAGACCAATTAAACCATTACGAGCTGCCAGACGCCCTTTGCGGTTCAGCTCACGGGTTAGTGACTCCATCTCCAAAGCATTATCAAGTTGGGCCTGAGATATTTTTTTAATCCATGTATTAATTACTGTTTCAGGAATCCATAAGGTTTCTGCATCTATTTCGTTTTTCAAATCACCATTAAGATAGGCGCTGATATCTTTGGCTGCTGGAAAATTACGGTAACTATTATAAATATCACGCCATACTTGTGTTATGGAAAGTCCTTTTGATTCAAGTGCCAGAATAATAACAAGATTTTCCTCAAAACCTTTTTGGGCTGCCCCAAAATACTCAAGATAAACATTTTTTTTTAAAAGTTTATATTTTTTTTCATTTTCTTCCAAATTTAGTAAATTTTCCACTAATTTTTTTGCACTGGAAGAAATCGTATAATTTTTGTTAACAATTTTCTCTGATATTTTAACTACTTGCTGGACGTTGATATATAACACCAGGATTGTGCCGTAAAAAATTAGAACAATAATTAAAAACCAGAGTATCAGTTTTTGGGTTATCCCATAATTTTTAAACATCGAACACCAGCCAGGATAATATTTTGCCTGTTATAAAACCGAAAAATGAAAAAAATGTAACCAGATCGTGCAATAATTGTAATTTTTACCAAATATAAATGCTGATGCTGTTCAGTTATGCAGCCCTGCCGGCTTTTTCTGCTCGCGGCACACATTTTGCAACAAAATAATTTGTTTATATTAATTAAACTCTTATAATATTCGTATAACCCAATACCAATTTATATTTTTTAAATGGCAAATGTCTTTATAAGAGATCTATTCTTAAAAAGCTATATATAAACTATTTTTAATAAAATTTCAATTTTTCTATGGAGGAATGAGATATATGTATAATTTAAATTTTTCTTTGGATCTATTTTTTAAAGAAAACCGTTTATCTCTTGAGAGACGTCAGTTCCAGTACTCAAAGCACATCCCGGAAAGAAGATCCGGATCAGAACGGCGACAATCAATATGCCTCTATAAAAAATATTTCATTGCTGAAGATTCTCAAGCTGAATTTTCTCCAATTAATGCATTTTGTTAACGCATTCTTAATCAGGAAAAATTTGACAAAAAAAATATTTGCCCAAGATATATAGATTGTCACATAATAAATTTAACAAGGCCAGAGAGAGGAGATAATACTAATAGTATATCTCCGACCGATAACGCAGTGAAATTATTTATGTGACGGTCTATAGTTTTATTTATTGACGGCAACCACTAAATATGGTGTTTATCTAATGTCGGCTAAATTATTAACTAATCAAATTCTATATCATTTTAATGGTATAAACTTTTTATGCAATATGCTTTCACGCTTCCAGCCAATCCATAAAATAATATGCTTTATTATTTCAGGACTTTTTTTGCTGTCTTTTACCTGTGCATATGGAGCTCAGGTTGTTTTAGAGTGGGATCCCAATTTACCGATACCTGATGGTTATAAGGTTTTTTACAGGATTGGAGGACAGAGCTATAACTACAACAACCCTGTTTGGACGGGTATTGAAAACACCTGCACTATTACTGAACTTGAAAATAACCAGACTTATTATTTTGTGGTCAGAGCTTTTAATGGAGAAAGTGAAAGCGGTGATTCAAATGAGGTTCACTACTATGCTGACTCGGAAAATCAGGAGCAAAACATTTCAACAATTCAACCTGAACTTGATTTTCCTGTAAATAATTTTCTTGTACCCGTATCGCCAACTCTTATAACCCATCCTTTTGATAATAATGCTAACTTCAACCACACAAAGACCAGATGGCAAATCAGCCTTGAACCTGATTTTTCATCTTATATCATGGATATTACCAGTTCTACCTGTCTTGACTCACTGCCGATTTTTGATTTGATTCTTGAGCCGGATACAACTTATTTCTGGAGGGTTAAATTTTTTGACGATTATGGTTCTGAAACAGCGTGGTCAGAACCAGGAAATTTTATAACTGCTTCTTTTGAAAATTCAGATGATACTGACTCAAACGGCATTTCTGATAACCAGGAGATTCAAGGCTATAGCGATCTTGATGGGGATGGTCAAGACGATGCCTTTCAAAACGATATTTTATGTTTCAATACTGGATCCAATGATGTTCAAATAGGTGTTAAAAATAATGACTCAAATGTTTCCGTTGTGGCTGTTAGGTCTTTAGAACAGCCCCCTTACGCTGGTTTTCTCAATAATTCATCTGAGATGATATCAAGCGATTTTCTGAGTTTTAAATTATATTTTACTCAAAATACTTCACAAGCCTCAATCATAATTTATTATTCACAGCCTGTCAGCCTTGATACAAAATGGTATAATTATTCCCTTAACGCGTATGGAGGGTGGCATCTTGATGAATCAGCTTTGATTTCAGATAACAGACTATCTGTTTCCCTGGTTCTTGAAGATGGATCTTTGAATGATCTGGATGGGTGCGATAATGGTGTATTTGTTGCTTTAGCCGGTCCAGCCACACAACAGTTTGATTTATATCAAATTTCAGATATAAATTCTAATAAGCCGTCAACAAATATTGACCCAAAAGGCTGCTTTATTATGACCCTGAACCATAATAACCCTTCTGAATCTATTTTTTGCAGATTATCAGACAAAATTAAATATTTATTATCGGCCCATTAACAGTGGTTTTTTAAATGCCCCTCCAGTGAATCCAGCCTTTTATTTCAAAAAAACCCGCATGCCGAAAACGATGTAACCGGCTGCGCATATTCGCTCAGGCAAACATTTCCCATGCCCTGGCATACTTCTTAAAAGGCTTGCTCTTTTAATTATTATATGACAAATGGTTTGCATGAACCACTTATCTGAACCTAAGAATTTCAGGGAATTAGCCTGCCGTTTTTTTTCCTTGCGCACAGCAATACTCTTTCTTATTTGCTGTTCTGTATTAATTTCAGAACTTCGATTTGATTTTATTGAACGCTCATTGGGCACCTATCTGACCTCAATAAATCAGTTCAGACCAAAATCAGGCGCTATCTGGGAAATTGGCCTTCATTCAAGCACAGCCCAAAAAACCCTGGAACATATGCTTAGTCATCGCCAGGCTTCTGAGTATGAAGCGCGAAAGGCGGAAACGCTTCAACAGCTTTTAGCTGGTTTAGTCCCTGAAAAAGGAGTTATGATTTCCGCTCAATCTTTTAAAAAACTATTTCTTAAACTTTCCCCAATGCTATCCATTGAACTTGGCTCACCTTATCATCTGCTAAAAATATTCAATGATTCCAGATTCGTAAGAACTTATTTTGAAAAAAAAGGAGGACTGATAATAATCTATTTTTTGGATGTCCATAATCAGGTGCTGGAACAAATTGATATAGGCCAGGATTTAGCACAACATTTTCAAAAGAATGATATTGCAATTAAAGGAACTTTAAATAATCTTGCAGATTTTTCCAATCGCATTTATCCTGCTGCTCTGTTTTTCACGGTTATTGACTCTTTGCCAAAAGAGGTTTGTGAAGGAATTATTTCTGAGCCACGCATTCTTTTGCAAACGCAAGGACGAATTAACAGGATAGGCATTTCTGATGAGGTTTTATCTGGATTTATTGAAATCGGATACGAATTTATTGATCAAAAAGAGACAAAGGTGGTTGTTATGCAGGCAAAAGAGTGGGCGGTGTGGCGCTTAAGAAAATTGCTCGAGCAAAAATTACTCCATGTTAACACACAAAAAAATAGAGAGAAAATTTGAGTCCAACTATCCGCATTATTAAATTTTCACGCTGGATCAGCGGATTATTTTATTTTGGTTTAGCGCTTTCAGGCGGAATTTCTATTATTATAGTAGTTATATTTTTTATTGCCAGTCAAAATCTACCCCAGGTACCAAATCCTTTAAACCGAATTACCGATACACCGGCAACTGAAATTTTTGCTTCCAATGGTGAACGACTGATGATTCTTGGAGGACGGGAATCAGTACCCTTAAACCGAATTTCGTTTCACTTTATTCAGGCGATCTTAGCTGTTGAAGATCACCGCTTTTGGGAACATCATGGCATTGATAAGCTGCGTACACTTAAGGCCCTTTGGATAACTTTTTTTAAACCCGGTCAAATACAGGGAGCATCCACAATAACCCAGCAATTGGCTAAAAATTTATTCTTTAGTTTTAAACCTACCTATACCCGCAAATTTCGAGAACTCCTTGTGGCAATCCAGATAGAATCTCAATATACCAAATCTGAAATTCTGGAGGCATATCTAAATCAAATTCCAATGGGCATTGGCGCTTCTGGTATCGAGCAAGCTGCCTGGTCATTTTTTAACAAGCCTGCGGCAGCTTTAAACCTGGCTGAATCAGCTCTTTTGGCTGGATTGCCCAAATCTCCTACGCGCTATAATCCCTATAGATTTTTTGCCAGGGCAAAAAAACGACAGCAACTTATTCTGTCTCGCATGCTGGCATCAGGATTTATAAGAAAAGATCAATTTCAAGAGGCACTTAACGCCGAGCTTGAGTTCTACCCCAGATCCGCCAGGCTTAACTCAGGCAACTATTTTATTGATTTTGTATTAAAAAATCTCGAAGACCGCTATAATCCTGAAATAATATATCATGGCGGACTTAAGATAACCACGACTTTCAACCCTCAGCTTCAGTCCCTGGCTGAGATATCTTTGCAAAATGGTTTGTCAAAGCTGGAACAGGAAATGTCAAAACCTGCAGTCAGCAGTTATAATGGCCGGTCCAGGCAAAATGCCCTGCAAGGTGCTCTTTCTGTGGTAGAAACCCATTCAGGCGCGATTAAAGCCCTGGTTGGAGGACGGTCATATTCTGAAACAGTTTATAACCGGGCTGTTAATAATAACCGCTTGCCAGGTTCCGGCTTTAAACCATTTTTATATTATACAGCTTTCAAACAACTAAACTTAAATCCAGGTTCAGTGGTGGTTGACAGGCCTGTTAAAATTCGGATTAAAGGCGCATCTCCCTGGATTCCGAAAAACTTCAGCCGAAATTATAAGGGCCCGATAATAATAAAAAATGCATTTATGAAATCTATTAACACGATAGCTGCCCAGCTGGTGGAACAAACTGGTCCTTCCAAGGTGATTGAAACAGCCAGGCGCTGCGGTATCAAAAGCTTGTTAAGGCCTGTTTATTCTATAGCGCTGGGAACTTCCGGTGTTAGCCCCCTTGAAATGGCATCTTCCTTTGCCACCTTTGCCAATGGGGGAGTATACCACGAGCCATTTGTTATTCAAAGGGTTGAAGATGCTCTGGGCCGGGTTCTGGAGGAACATATTATAACAGGAAAAAAATCTCTTGATCCAGTCATAACCTATCAGGTGGTTGACATGATGAAAGGAGTTATTGACCGAGGCACTGCCAAAATTATCCGAAAAATGGGATTTGAATTGCCGGCTGCAGGAAAAACAGGAACTACCAATGGATATAAGGATGCCTGGTTTACCGGATTTACACCCACTCTAAGTACCTCGGTCTGGGTTGGCTTTGATAAAAACCTTGGTTTAAAAACAGTTCAAGGTATTGGCATTACAGGGGGACGCGGAGCCGCGCCGATCTGGGCTGATTTTATGATTAAAGCCACCAGTGGAGAACCGAGCAGAGAGTTCAGGATCCCAGCCTCTATTAAATTTAAAACAGTTGATACACTCACAGGACAAAGGCCGACTGAAAAAACCATTAACACAACCCGTATTGCAGTTTTAAAAGATAATTTTAAATAATGATAGCTGTTTTTAAACATACTGCACTGAGAATGTGGCTCGCAGCCTTTTTTGGAGGATTCATAACTCTTATGATCCTGCCGGCATTGCACTCCTTTCTGCCTTTAAAATGGTCGATTTTGCCTTTAGCTGCTTTTGTGCTCTCATTTTTTATGCTGGCTGGTTTTTTTTTAAATCGTTTAGGTATAATTATTGCCGACCGTTTACTCAAAGAAGCAGCTGTATGGGAAAGGTCGGGTATGTATCATGAGGCTGAAGAAACCTATTTAAAGGCCCTGGCAATCTGCGACAGTTTTCTTTTATCACCTTTAAAACAAAAGTCTAAACTAAAACAGGTGACTTCCGCTTTAGCAAGATTCTACCTGGCCAGCGCTGAAAAAAACCCTGAGATGGAAAAATTTATAATGGCTTATCTTTTTGCCTGGCCTGATGATTCTGAGGCTGCAGAAAGCTGGCTGCAACTGATTTTTAACCGGCAAGATAATCAAAAAACCTCTCAGGAACTGGCAGCTCTGATTGCTGCCAGGCATCCTGAAAACAGACAGATATTAAAATTACTGATGGGGTATTATCTTAATAATGAGCGCACGGATTTCAGTGCGCTTCAGATTTACCGTAAAGCCTTAGCAACTGATCCATCTGTTTCAAACCATCTGATTAGCAGACTGGCCCTTTTATTTCTCAGGGAAGGCAGAGCCGACGAATGGTCTTTCAAAATTTATCTTAGAGCATATGCTTTCAATAATAATCTATCAGACCTGATAAAGGGGATCGCTGCCTGTTGTTATTATATTAAAAAAACAGAGCAAAACAAAAGGCTTTTTCTACAGGCGGATAAGCTGTTAAACGAAATTGACGGGCATAAACTTAAAACCTGGGCTTTTGCGTTTAGTCCTCCTATGACTGTATTACCGGAAAAAAAATTATCCTGGCTATCTTTAAGCCGGCAATTTTTAAACAAACACCTAAGCCTGTTATATAAAAAAATCAGATTTTCAATAATACCTTACCATAACAAGCTCTTTCGCAATATTAAAATAATAATCAAGAAATTATGGCTCTCAGCCAAAATAAAATCTTACGCAAAAAAGGCTTTGGTTCTTCTTTTAATGAGCTCTGTCTTAATTTTTCTGGTTAACACAGCCAGGTATTTAAAAAACAGCAGGGATAACACTCCCCATATTTTAAAACCTCAGTCAATAGTTATTACAGACCCCTTTACGTTGCAGGTCGCAGCTTATCTTAAACCGGAAGATGCCAGGCAATACGTTAAGATGCTGAAAAGTCACGGTCTAAAGGCCTATTGGGTTGAAGCTGTTGGAACTAAACGAAAATGGTATCAGGTCAGACTTTCACATTTTAAAACAAAAGAAGCTGCCAAAAAACTTGGTGAGTCTTTAAAAAATAGAGGAATTATTGATGATTATTATGTGGCCAATTATCCAAAAGCTGAATAAAAAAACATAAAAATTAATTCCCCTTTATTCTCATTCCATATTTTCAACTATTTACACTTTATCAATTTTAAGATATCATACCAATAATTGAATTGAGTTCTAAGGGTTCGCACAAAAATAAGTTGGCAATTTTAAGTGTTGAGGCGCCAGGCTGGCAAGGCGCGAAAGTGCAGGAATATCAAGCATATTCCGAACTTTCGCAACGCAGCCAGGCTGGATGCATCGGCGCTTAAAATGTAAAGTTATTTTTGCGCGAGCCCTAATTATTGAAAAAAGGAGCGGAACTGTATGAGCGATAAAATATTGATTGAAATAGTTGAAAACAGTTTATCTTTGGATAATAGTGCCACCAGAATCTATCAGCAACTGGCCCAAAACGCTGAAACACTTGATTTAAAACAGTTTTGGCAAAGTATTGCCCAGGAAAATGAAGAGCATGCTGTTTATTGGAATAAATTAATTACCTGGGCCGGCCAGGGATCTCTTTCAAAGGTTTTTTCTAATCCTCAAAAAATTTTAAAAGAAATAGAACTGATGCAAGAGAAAACAGAAAAACTTATAAAACAGTGCGAAAACGTTTCTGATATTAAAAAAGCCTTTGCATTAGCCTTTAAACTTGAATTTTATTTATTAAATCCTGCTTTTGAGACTCTTTTGCAATATTTTAATGTTTTTTTAAATGAAAAACCTTTAATTACCCATTATGATCGTCATATCAGCAAACTCTTTGATTCTCTTTATGAATATGATCTTGTAACTCTGGAGTTGGAATTATTAGGGGAAACAATTCACAGGCTTTGGCAGGAAAACCGGAAAATGGCTATTCAGAATAATTATGATCCATTAACCGGAATCTTAAATCGCCGTGGTCTTTTTAATGCTATCGAACATTTGGCACACCTTGCCCAACGGAATGCAAACACCGTTGGAATAATGATGGTTGATATTGATCATTTTAAAAATCTTAACGATACTTTTGGCCATCAGTTTGGTGATGGTGTGTTAAAATATGTGGCCACAGCTATTAATAAAACTATTCGGGCATCTGATGTGCTGGGCCGCTATGGTGGAGAAGAATTTCTTGTTTTTCTTTCAGCAGTTCAACCAGAGGCTCTTTATGATGTAGGAGAAAAAATTCGTCTGGCTGTGGCAGCTAAAAATAGTGATATGGGAAATGTTACAATCAGTATAGGCATTTCATTTGGTAAAATTAAAGATAATGTTAATGAAGCAGTTAAAACATTAACCAGAAAAGCAGATGAAAATTTGTATCATGCTAAAATAACAGGAAGAAACAAAGTAGCTATCTGATATGGCCTCGAAATCAGGCTATACCGGAAAACCCGGTAAATTGATCATAACCAGAGTCCATCGCGATTCCATATTGATCAGTGCCGTTGAATTTGAATTCTATATGGCCTGGATCGATTGTACCATCGCCATTTTCATTCTGACTAATCATAAATGTTACTTTTGCTGTTAAAATTTCCGCATCATAATAAACATTGACAGGATATGGGTTGATTGTGATTTCAGTGTCAGCAACGGGCTGCCCAAAATTATATCCCATTGCAGGCCTGGTGTCCATAGACCGACCAATACTCCAGTTAAATATATTCTCAACTGATTTACGATCCATAGACTTATCAAATTGAAATTCCATCGTAAATGATTTGGAAGCGCCGCTAGTTTCCAGATAGCTGTCAAGATTGGCAACCTGGGTGTTCATGGTGCCTTTATAAGAAAAAGAGCTGGTAGCCCAGGCAAAGAGCATTTTGGGGGGAGCCACTTTATTTATATAGCCTTTCAACAGGTCGGCAATAGATTCATCCTTTTCCTCCAAAAATTCTAATATTTCTTCAGCTTCTTTTATTTGACCTAAATCTGAATACGCATATCCAATTTCTGCATAAGCATCATAAAAATCAGGTTGAATTTGAATGGCAGCTTCAAATTTAGATATGGCCTTTTTATAATCTCCTTCTTGACTATAGGTCTGGCCCAGACCGAAATTACCATTAGGCTTTTCAGGATCAAGTCTAAGCACTTGTTGAAACTGAATCTCAGCTTTTGTGAATTCTTTGGTTTTTAAAAAGGCCTGGCCTAAAGAATAATAATTATTGGCAACTGGATTGATTCTTGTTGCTTCCTGATATTGCATTTTAGCTTCTTCATAACGATTTTCCACAAAATAAAGGTTGCCAAGATCAATTCTCAAATCATCTCTATCTCTGTTAAGATCAATGGCAGTTTGATATGTTTGAATTGCTTTTTCGGTTTGGCCTAATTTTAAGTGCGCATTGGCCTTATATTTGACAGCGTCAATCGAATGAGCTGAATTTGGAGCCAACCCGGTTGCCCTTTGAAAATCCTTAACAGCACCTTCATAATCTTTGGCCATATACCTGTCAATGCCGGCAGACAATGCCTGATTTGCAATAGATTCAAGTTGAGACTGTTGCTGACTTGCATTAACAAATAAACTATCAGCTGATACAAAGCCGGATATATCCATTTTCAGCACCCTTCTTTAAATATTTATCACTTAATATATAATATCGGTAATAGGGGTTTAAAACTTTAGAAGTTATTTTTTAATAAATCTAAAATTTAATCAGCTAAGGAACGAGGACGAAATAATTTCCACAAGTAGGCGCACAGATTTAGGTCAGGTTTGTTCGATATAAAAGTACAAAAGTTGCAGGAATAGCGAGCTATTTCAAGATTTTTGTACTTTTAGATCGGGCAAAGATGGCCTGAAGCTGTGATGCTTAGTTGGGGAAGTTAATTCGTCCTCGTTCCTAATGGGTGGAGTCGAGGCTTTCAAATATTCCAGCAGACAAGCCATATCATCTGGAATCGAGGCATTAATGACACATGAACGGCCATTTTGGGGGTGAATAAATTTTAATTGGCGGGCGTGAAGCATTTGGCGATTTACAGGGTAAGTGCAATTTTGCAGGCGCATTTTTTGACGGCCGCCGTATAGCCTGTCACCAATAATCGGGTGATGAATTGCAGCGCAGTGAACACGAATCTGATGGGTGCGCCCGGTTTTTAATCCAATTTCCAGCAAGGTGCCATGTTCAAACCTGTTTTTGACTTGCCATTGGGTTTCAGCATTGCGCGCCTTATGGCTAAATACCGACATTTTTTTCCGATCTTTGGGGTGTCTGCCAATGGGCAGATCAATAGTCCCTTTATTTTCAATAACCCGTCCAGAGACAATAGCCAGATAAGTCTTTTCAACCTGGCGCTTTTTAAATTGTTCAGCTAAATTCAAAAGAGCTGTATCATTTTTAGCGACTATAATTACACCTGAAGTGTCTTTATCCAGGCGGTGAACAATTCCTGGCCGTAGCTCGCTGCCTATTCCTTTAATATCCGAACATTGAAATAAAATTGCATTAACAAGGGTTCCGCTATAATGACCCGGAGCTGGATGAACCACCAGCCCAGCTTGCTTATTTATCACAATAATATGATTATCCTCATATAGAATATCCAAGGGGATTGGTTCTGGAGTAATGTCTATTTGAAGCGGGCGAGGCTTATGACCGGTTATTTGATCACCACCTTTTACCAGATAACCGGGTTTTTTTATACTCTTATTGACCTGAATATGGCCTTTGAGAATAAGTTTGCGGACCAAAGATCGAGAAAAATCATGAATTTTTGATGAGACAAAAAGATCCAGTCGGCGGCCTGCATCCAATGGAGTTATCTGGAAAGAAAAATCACTGTTTTCTTCCATACGGCAAGATACTATTCTTCACTGATAAAAAGGGATTCGATTTCATCGGCAACTTTCTGCTCTTCAGAATCCTGAGCTGTTGAAAGTTCCTTTACCAAGAGATTCTGGGCAGTATCATATAATTTACGCTCCCCAAAGGAAAGGTCTTTAGTAATTTTTAAAAGGGAAAGATCGCGAAAAACTTCAGCAACCTCATATAATGAACCAGTCTTAATTTTATCCATATATTCTTTATATCTACGGTTCCAGGTTTGATTTGTATTTGATCTTTCCTGTTTGGCTTTCATGACCGCAATAACTTTTGGAATATCTTTTTCCCTGATCACCTCACGCAGCCCCACATGGTTAACATTGCTGATTGGAATCATGATTACCATGCTGTTTTCAATAACTTTAAGAATATAAAAATCGTGGGGTTCGCCATTTACTATACGACTTTCTATAGCGTCTATCCGCCCAACACCATGAGCTGGATAAACCGCGAGATCACCAACTTCAAAAGTCCTGATTTTATCTTCTACGACTGCGTTGCCACCAATTTCATTTGTCATATTTACCCTGCCTGAATCAACTGATTTTTTCATAAAAACAAAAAGTTAAATGCTATTCATCATTTAATATTTAATATAACATTAGTTTTGATAATAATCAATAAAAAAGGATTGGAGCAATAAACTCCAATCCTTTATTTTAAAGCTAACTATAAAAACTCAGCTTTTACAGCAGAAACGGCACCATCAACAAAGCAACAACGTTGAGGATTTTAATCATCGGGTTAATAGCCGGTCCAGCAGTATCCTTATAAGGATCTCCTACGGTATCGCCGGTAATCGCTGCTGCATGAGCATCACTGCCTTTGCCGCCCAGATGTCCGTCTTCAATATATTTTTTAGCATTATCCCAGGCAGCTCCACCAGTGGTCATTGAAAGAGCCACAAAGATACCGGTAACAATACTACCAATCAATAATCCGCCTAAGGCAACTTTGCCGAGCAAAAAACCTACCAGTAAGGGTGCTGCAACCGGTAAAATTGCCGGTACGATCATTTCTTTTAAAGCGAATTTAGTGACAATATCAACACAGGCTGCATAGTCAGGCTTGGCTGTTCTTTCCATAATTCCTGGAATTTCGCGGAATTGACGTCTGACCTCTTCAACTACGGCACCGCCGGCATTTCCAACAGCCTTCATGGCAATAGAAGCAAACAGATATGGCAAAAGGCCACCAATAAACAGTCCGATAATTACATTAACATCGGAAAGATCAAATCTGATTTCAGCACCCTTGCCATGTATAGCAAATTCCTGCACATAAGCTGAGAAAAGAACAATTGCTGCAAGGCCTGCAGAACAAATGGCATAGCCTTTGGTAACAGCTTTGGTGGTATTTCCAACAGCGTCCAGAGGATCAGTTACAGCTCTGACGCTTTCATCCATATCCGCCATTTCAGCAATTCCACCGGCATTATCGGTAATAGGGCCATAAGCATCAATTGCTATAACCATACCTGTCATAGAGAGCATGGACATGGCTGCCATGGCAATTCCGTAAAGTCCTGCAACGTTATAAGAGATATAAATGCCAAGGCAGATAGTAAGTACAGGTGCTGCTGTAGCCTGCATGCTGACAGCCAGCCCAGCGATAATATTAGTTCCATGTCCGGTAGTTGATGCTTCGGCAATTGATTTAACCGGGGTATAAATCCCTGTATAATATTCGGTTATAATTACAATCAGCACAGTCAAAACCAAACCTACCAGGCAGGCGTAATAAATATTTATTCCTGGAATACCGCCAATCTCCGGCATCAAATATTTGGTTGCGTAATAAAATGCAATAGCTGCCATGATTGCAGCGCCAAACATTCCTTTATATAAAGCGCCCATGACATACTCGCTTTTGCCGAGTTTAACAAAAAAGACAGCTATCATGGATGCTATAATTGATATTGCTCCCAGTACCAGGGGAAATTCAACGGCCATTTGATTTTCCGGATACAAAAGATGGCCGATAAGCATAGCAGCCACTGCAGTAACCGCATATGTTTCAAAAAGGTCAGCAGCCATGCCGGCACAGTCACCAACATTATCGCCGACATTATCTGCAATAACAGCCGGGTTACGAGGATCATCTTCAGGAATTCCTGCTTCAAGTTTACCAACCAGATCTGCTCCAACATCAGCGCCCTTGGTAAAAATTCCACCGCCTAATCTGGCAAAGATAGAAATCAGGCTGCCACCAAAACCCAAGGCGACCAAAGCCATAATATCGTGGGTAAAGGCATAGAAACCGGCAGTTACAGCCAATGCCAGGCCGGCAACGATCATTCCGGTAACAGCGCCGCCCTTAAAGGCGATATTCAGGCCGGCAGCCATACCATGTCTTGCAGCTTCAGCGGTTCTGACATTTGCCAGAACAGAAACCCGCATTCCAATATAACCGGCCATAAAAGATGCTACCGCTCCAATTAAAAAACCAATAGCGGTCTTGGTGCCGAGGGTTGAAATAATTATGATAAAAATAATAATACCTGCAATTCCCATACTTTTTAACTGACGATTCAGATAGGCGATTGCGCCCTCTTTAATCGCGCCGGCGATTTCCTGCATTTTTTCATTTCCTGCCGGAGCATTTTTTACGATGCCGGCCAGGAGAATGGAAAACAGAACGCCCATAATACCAACAAGTGAACACACTATCGGCAAATTACTCATGACTAAATCCATTATTACCTCCATACTGATGTTTAACTATTAATCAAAAGACTCTTTTGATTATATTTGTTCATTCCTTCCTTTGCACCATTGCAAAGAATGGTTATAACTGCCTTCCGGGCCTCACTGATAATAAGCGGCAAGGTATTTTTCTCTTCTGAAATAAATTTGCCAAGAACATGATTAACAACATTCATATTAGTCCCGGAACGCCCGATGCCAACCCGTAAACGCGTATAATCACCTTTACCCAAAGCATCATTTAACGATCTTATCCCTTTATGTCCGCCATCGCCTCCTTTCTCTTTTATTTTTAATCTTCCAAAAACAAAGTCCAGGTCGTCATGGACTACTATCAAATCTTTATATGGTATCTTGAAATAATTCATAAACCGGGATATGGCAGGGCCACTTAAGTTCATGAAAGTCTGAGGCTTTGCCAAAATGACTTCCACATTATTAATAAAACCCCGACCAAATAGAATATTAAACTTTTTCTTTATCACTGCAATGGAGAACTTTTCCCCAAGGCTGTCAATTACCATAAAACCGGCATTATGGCGAGTGTCCTTATAATCATCTCCCGGGTTACCAAGACCAACTATCAAGTTAGGCTTTTTTTCAGGCATATTTTAAAAAATCTATAAATTAAAACCATTGAGCGGTTGAATAATTCAAAAAGGGAATTATTTTTCATCCCCTTCTGAAACGGATTCTTCGGCTTTAGCCTCATCTGTGGCTTCGCCATCTTCTTCAAGTTCCTCTTCTTCTGTTTCTTCACTTTCGACCTTGGGTATCAATACTGTAAGAATTGTGAAATTTATATCTCCGGGCAGTTCAACATTGCCCGGCAAGGGAATTTCTTTAACATGTACTGAACTTCCTATATCCAAATCAGTAACGTCAATTATTAAGGATTCCGGTATTTCATGAGGCAAACATAATATATCAATTTCACGTCTGACAGTTTGCAGCATACCTCCCTCTTCAACGCCTTTACATTTACCGCTAATAATGATAGGAACACTGACTTTGATTTTATGTTCCATATCAACTTCATAAAAATCAACATGCAGAAAATCAGCGGAAAGTGGATGCATTTGAAGCTCTTTGATCATGACTGGTTTGCCCGGGACATCGTCAATAATTAATTTAAAAAGAAGTCTTCCGATATTGCCTTTTTTCAGTATTGGTTCTAAATCGGTGACAGCAACTGAAAGCAATACAGAATCCGTATGGGGTCCATAAAGCACCGCTGGAATTTTGCCTTGACGCCTTAGCTGTTTGGCTGGGCCATCTCCAACGACTTCTCTTTTATTTGTTTTTAATTCTATTAAATCCAAAAAAACCTCCCTGAAAAAAATTATACCCGGCCCAGCATTAAATGCTGATTCAACCGGTATTTATTCTATAAAATAACCTATACAAAAAGAGTTGTAACAGAATCTCCCCTATAACTGCGGATAATTGCCTCACCTATCAGTTTTGCAATTGGTAAAACCTTAATTTTTTCACAATCAGCAGCTTTTTCACTTAATGGAATAGTCTCTGTTACAATCAAACTGCTTAAATCCGAGTCATTAATTCTTTTAATGGCCGGCCCGGAAAGTACTGGATGAGTGCAACAAGCATGAACCGCCTTTGCCCCATTTTCCGAAACAACCTTTGCAGCTTCGGTGAGAGTGCCGGCAGTATCTGCCATATCATCCAGAATAATCGCTGTTTTGCCTTGCACGTCTCCAATCAGACCCATGGCTTTGGCCTGATTAGGAGCTGATCGCCGCTTATCAATGATGGCAAGATCGACGGAAAGCCGTTTGGCAAAAGCACGCGCCCTTTCAACTCCACCTGCATCCGGTGAAATAATAACAAGCTCATCTCTGAAAACGGTTTTGATATAATCCAGAATGACCGGGGCCGCGAATAAATTATCAACCGGAATATTAAAAAATCCCTGAATTTGTCCAGCGTGCAAATCCATGGTAATGACCCTGGTTGCACCGGCAGTGGCCAATAAGTCGGCAACCAGTTTGGCACTGATGGGAACTCTGGGGGCCACCTTTTTATCTTGTCTGGCATAGCCGTAATATGGTATTACAGCAGTAATACTGCTGGCTGAAGAACGCTTGAATGCGTCGATCATCATTAACAGCTCAACCAGATTATTATTGACTGGATGACAAGTGGATTGAATTACAAAAACCTCACGATTACGAACATTAACATTAATTTCAATCTGGATTTCACCATCACTAAAAGTATGAACTTTGGCTGCGCCTAAAGGCATTGCAAGATATTTGCATACATTTTTGGCAAGATTCGGATTGGAGTTACCTGAAAAAATCAAAAAGTCAGTCATTAGTTGTTTTAACCACTATTATTTAAGGTGTTTTTTCAACTCAAATAAGAATATGAGTTGAAGATTTATTGGCTGGGGCGGGAGGACTCGAACCTCCGGTGCAGGAACCAAAATCCTGTGTCTTGCCACTTGACGACGCCCCATTAAATTTAGGCAATATTTTCAAACTTTATATAGCCTGGTTTTATATCTAATTTAGTATGAAAAAATTGCCAATTATGTTTTTTTACTATATTTTTTTCTGCCTTTTTAACTGCATCAGCATCCCTGAAAATTCCAAAAACAGATGAGCCGCTGCCAGCCATTAATGCTCCTTTGGCTCCAGTATCACAAAGAGCCTTTTTTACCTCAGCAATCTCCGGATAAAGATCAAAGGCCACTTTCTCTAAATCATTGACTAACAAATTCTTAATCCCACAATATTGCTTTCCAAAATCAGATTGATTAGCTTTTTTTTTGGATTTTGTCAATCTTAAATTAAACTTTTTATATACGCTGGCTGTTGACACACTAAACCCAGGATAAATCAACAACAGGCTCAAGGACTCTTGAAGTAAACATGTTGTTAATGTCTCTCCAACTCCTGTAGCAATGGCCGGCTGCCGCCCCATAAGAAAAGGAACATCCGCACCAATGGTGAGTCCCTGCATAATCAGCTCGTTAGATGAGAATGGATGCTTAAAAAAATAATTAAGACCCAGTAAAACCGTAGCCGTGTTACTGCTTCCGCCTCCTAACCCAGCACCTGGTGGAATTTTTTTTTTAATTTGAATACCTATTCCAGGATGGCTATGACCTGTTTTTTTTTTCAGATTTGACAAAAAACAGGCAGCTGCCCGACATGCCAGATTTGTTTTATTTTGCGGAACTCCAGGGTAATCACAACTCACAAAAATGCGATCCGCGGCAAAATCCAAAATAATTTCATCGCTAAGATCCAAACAACACATCAAAGAAACCAGATCATGATAGCCGTCGAGTCGTTTTCTTAATATCCGCAAAAATAGATTCACTTTAGCTGGAGAGCTTAATTTTAATTTCAAGATAGCACTTTCACGATTTGCTACCAATATAATTAATTATTTTCTTTAACATAAATCATTCTTAAGTCATATAACATATTTTTCAGCATGCTCTTTTCATCATCAGAGAGATTTCCCATGGTCTTTTCCTGCAGCATCGCTAAAATATCAATGGTTTGTTTTGCCATTGGAAGATTCTTCAATTTTTTACCGGAAACAGGATCTCCAAGTGCCCCAAGATGAACAAGCCCTGATGAGTTTAGAGAAAAGATAAATGTTGCGAAATTAATGGCCGGCAGCCGGCAGTTAGGTTCTGAATCTGAACCTTTGGCATTCTGCTCAGTATTATCAGACATCGGCTGTTTCTTATCCGGATCTGTTGGATTATCTTCAGTCATTTTTTTTCCTTAGTGAGATAAGGGCTCGCCCAAAAATAATTTTATATTTTTTATCAATTTATTATTTTTTTATCATTTTTATTAATGGACGAGCATTTATTAATTTTTTAGAACTTATTGGAATGTTTCCAGGCCGCCTGCTAAAATTCTAAAGGAGTAATATTTTTTACCAGAGACAGACTGCGTAATTCATCAGCGACTTTAGGCGGTATCGGCGTATCTGTTACCATAAAAATGATATTACGATCTCCGGCCTCCTCTTGCCCGACTTGCATCTTACCGATATTAATATTATATTTACCCAAGGTGGTACCAATCTCGCCAATTGATCCAGGCTTGTCAATATTATTAATCAATGTCATATGACCTTCGGGAATCATTTCCAGACGAAACTCATTAATTTTTACAATCCTTGGTTCATCTTTACCAAAAATTGTACCGGAAATAACACTTGTCATTTTGGTTGTCACAATGCTGACTGTAATCAGATTATTATAATCTTCTGATTCAGCGCTGGTGGCTTCGGTAATTTTAATACCTCTATCCTTGGCCAGCACCGGAGCATTTACAAAGTTCACATTATCTTTTACAACCGGATCCAGCAAACCTTTAAGAATTGCTGTTGAAACCGAAGAAAGATCCAGTTCCTGAAAATCACCGTTATATTCAATTATAACTTCTTTCACCGGTCCTTTGACGAGCTGTGCCTGCAAACATCCCATTCGATCTCCAAGGGATAAATAAGGGCCTGCTTTTTTAAGAAGTTCTCCAGTAACAGAAGGAACATTCACAGCATTAATAATCGTACCGGTTTTAAGATAATCGATAATCTGTTCGGCCACCATAACAGCCACATTGGTCTGGGCTTCACGGGTAGATGCACCAAGATGAGGGGTGCAAATTACCTGATCCAGTTCAAAAAGAGGTGCCTTTCCAGGAGGTTCGGTTGCAAAAACATCTAAGGCTGCCCCAGCCACTTTACCTGCTTTAATGGCCGCAACCAAATTATCCTCATCAACTATGCCGCCTCTGGCACAATTAATTATCATAACCCCGTCTTTCATCTGATCAAATGCTTTTTGATTTAAAAACCCAATCGTGTTTTTCAGTTTAGGAACATGAACAGTTATATAATCCGCGGTGTTATACAGATCTTCCAGAGAAACGCTTTTAAAACCAGCCTTTTCTATGTTTTGCGGATTTACAAAAGGATCATGGATAATCACCCGCATTTTCAATCCTTTTGCCCTGTCGGCAACTATAGACCCAATTTTGCCAAAGCCGACAACCCCTAAAACCTTATTGAAAACCTCGCGTCCCTGAAGCTTTTTCTTGTCCCACTGTCCGTCTTTTAATGTTGCGGTTCCTCTAGGGATATTCCGCGTTAAAGAGAGCATCATGGCAATGGCATGTTCGGCTGTAGTTATAACATTACCGGTGGGCGTATTCATAACAACAATACCGCGTTTAGTGGCGCTTGGAATATCCACATTATCCAGCCCGATTCCCGCCCTTCCAATTACTTTCAGATTTGAGGCAGCTTCCAGCAGGCTATCTGTTACCCTGGTAGCGCTTCTGATAACCAGAGCGTCATAACCAGCTATAATGGATTTTAATTCATCCGGTTCCAGGCCGGTATTTACATCAACTTCAATACCATCTTCCTGCTCGAACATTTTTATCCCGATTTCACCGAGATTATCACTTACTAATACTTTCATAGGTTAACCCCTGCTATTAAAAAAAATGATTTTAAGTATAATTTTTATTTGATAACATTTTATTGGAAACTAATCCACAAATTTTTAAACTGAAGATAGAAACAGGGCAGCATTTGTTTCCTTCCTTATTTTTTTAATTATTTTCTCTGGTCTTATTAAACTCTATTGCAGGCCAATGTTCCATGACATATTTGAGCTGCCATTCACTTGTGGTTAGAAAAGCCTTTGTATTTTCGGCATCTCTTGCAATATTATTTTTGTTATTTTTTTCAAAATCGTCCATTTTTTTGGAATCATCGCATGAAATCCACCTTGCTACATTATATCGCGAAGGCTCATAAACGGCGGTAACGCCATATTCAGTTTCAAGGCGGGCCATTGTGATGTCGAACTGAAGTATTCCAACAGCCCCAAGAATATAGTCGTTTGTTGCAGCAGGCCGAAAGACCTGGATAACTCCTTCTTCCGCAAGCTGGGTAAGCCCTTTATGAAGATGCTTGGACTTCATAGGATTTTTGAGAATCACTTTTTTAAAAAATTCAGGCGCAAAATTGGGAATTCCGCAAAATTTCAAGAGCTCTTTTTCTGAAAAGGTGTCGCCGATTTTGATTGTGCCATGGTTGTGAATACCGATGATATCGCCAGGATAGGCTTCTAATACGTGTTCACGCTCATTGGCCATAAAAATTGTGGCATTTGCAATGGTAATTATTTTTCCTATCCTATGATGCGTAACCTTCATACCCCGGGTAAATTTACCAGAGCAGATTCTGATAAAGGCAATTCTATCCCTGTGGGCAGGGTCCATATTAGCTTGAATTTTAAACGCAAAGCCTGAAAACGCTTCTTCGTAAGGAGAGATTTCCCTGGTAACTGCGGCTCTTGGGCCAGGAGATGGCGCCATCTCCACAAATGTATTCAGCAGCTCTTTTACCCCAAAATTATTAACCGCGCTTCCAAAAAATACCGGAGTTTGAGTCCCGTTAAGATAATGCTCAAGTTCAAAAGGATCTGTGGCTCCTTCGATCAATTCAATATCCTCCCTTAACTCATCAGCCTGTGTTCCCAAAATATCATCAAGCTTTGAGTCGGAAAGGTCGTTTATAATAATGCCGTCATTAATATTTTTCTTCTGCCCTCCCCTGAAAAGATGAAGTTCTTTTCGATAGATATTATAAACCCCATTGAAATTTTTCCCCATGCCTATGGGCCAGGAAAGAGGTGTGCATTCAACCTGCAGCTTATTTTCAATATCATCAAGAATATCAAATGGCTGCATCCCTTCTCTGTCCAGTTTGTTTATAAAGGTAATTATGGGTGTATTGCGCATACGGCAGACCTCCATAAGTTTTTCTGTCTGGGGCTCAACCCCTTTGGCACTGTCTATAACCATAAGGGCGCTGTCAACTGCTGTAAGAACCCTGTAAGTATCTTCGGAGAAATCCTGATGACCGGGAGTATCAAGAAGATTGATCTCAAAACCCATATAATTAAATTTCATAACCGATGTGGTGACGGATATACCCCTCTCTTTTTCAATGGCCATCCAGTCACTTGTCGCATATTTTCCTGCTTTACGAGCCTTTATTGCTCCGGCCTGAGCAATGGCACCGCCATATAAAAGCAGTTTTTCGGTCAATGTTGTTTTCCCAGCGTCTGGATGGCTTATAATGCCGAAAGTCCGGCGCCTGTTTATCTCTTTTGTATTATAGCTCATTTTTTTCTGTTTTTAATTTCAAGGCCAGGTTATAAATCTGTTTACGAGGCAGATTATATTCCTGGCTGATTATTTTTGCTATTTGTCCCAGACCCCCGGATTTTAATTCAAGTCCGGCTTTAATCTCATTTAAAATAGTGGCTTCAGATACAAGCTTATCAGTTTTGTGGCCACCCACAAGGAGAGTACATTCTCCTTTTATAACAGGTCTGGCAATCAGTGTTTCTCTCAAGGTTGATAAATTACCCCGTATAAATTCCTCATATTTTTTAGTCATCTCCCTGCCCAAAACAGCCGGGCGGTCTTGAAAAATATCGATCATCAGGTCTAAAAGACCAATGATTCGCTTAGGAGATTCATAAAAAATCAAAGTGCAGGGAAGTTCGGCTAAAAAATTAAGCTGTTTTAATCGTTTTTCTTTTTTTCTGGATATAAAACCATTAAAATAAAAGGTATCACTAGGCAGCCCAGATACTGAAAGACTAGTTATGGCAGCTGAAACTCCTGGAATCGGCACCACTGGAATATTTTCAGCCAGGGCGGCTTGTACCAGACGATATCCTGGATCTGAAACACAAGGGGTGCCGGCATCGGAAACAAGGGCGATTGCAACTCCGCTCTTTAATTTGTTTAAAAAACAGGGAATACGGTCTCTTTCATTATGCTCATAACAGGAGATCAGTCTGTTTTTGATTTCATAATATTTTAATAATAGACCTGTTTTTCTGGTATCCTCGGTCGCTATCAGATCAACCTCTTTTAAAATTGTCAGCGCGCGAAGGGTAATATCCTGTAAATTGCCGATGGGCATGGCTACAATATAAAGGTAACCGCTTTGACAATATTTGTTATTATCAGGAATAGGCAAGGTCAAAGGCATTATTAAAAATTTCAACTCTGGGTTGACCGTTAATATTAGATATGGTTACAACATCAAAACGGGCTCTGGTCTCAAGCTGGCGGGTTGATTTAAGATAGCTAAGCGCTACCATGGAGATTTTTCGTTGTTTTTTATATGTTACAGCCTCTTTTGGATGGCCTAATCTGGCAGATTTGCGGGATTTGACTTCCACGAAAACCAGAGTTTTATGATCTTTGGCAATAATATCAATTTCACCAAGCTTATTCCTGTAGTTTTGCTCAATAATTTTATAACCTTTTTTTTTCAGATATGCGACAGCTAATTCCTCACCAACCTTGCCAAACTCTTGCCGTTGATTTAACATTTAAAACTCCATATTATTGACAAAACTCCTTTACTCCTTTGAAAGTCCGGCGATGAATGGGGCATAATCCAAATTTTTTAATGGCCTCACGATGTGCTTTTGTTGGATATCCCTTATGTCTGGCAAATTCAAATTGCGGATAATCCTCATCATATCTTTTCATCAGACGATCCCTGGTTTCTTTAGCTATAATGGAGGCTGCTGCAATGGAAATACTACGCTGGTCACCTTTGATAACAGGCCTTTGAGGTAAATCAAAAGGGATTTTAAAAGTGCCGTCTATCAAAAGATAATCAGGTTTGGCAAATAGATTGGCAACAGCAAAGGCCATGGAGAGCAGGGCAGCTCTTAAAATATTAATCCGGTCAATTTCAATAGAATCAATAATTCCGATTCCAATGGCAGTGGCCTGCATATAAATTTTCGGGTAAAGCTGATGCCTTTTTTTAGGTGTCAGCTTTTTAGAATCATTTACCCCTGGTATATTAAAATAATCCGGCAAAATAACAGCTGCCGAAACAACCGGGCCAGCCAAAGGACCCCGGCCGGCCTCGTCAATCCCGGCAATTCTGGAAAAGCCATTTTTTAGCGCGGTTTTTTCATATTCCCAAAAATTAAAAGCCATTTTTTGAAATCGCTAATTTGAAATATATCGGCGTTCTTTGATTCTGGCTGCTTTGCCGCGCAGTTTTCGCAGATAATAAATTTTGGCACGACGCACCCTGCCATGGCTTACCACTTCAATCTTATCGATGATGGGAGAATGCAATGGGAAAATCCGTTCAACTCCAACACCGTATGAAATCTTTCGCACGGTAAAGGTGGCGTTAGATGTTCCGTTTCGTTTACTGATAACAACACCTTGAAATTTCTGAATTCTCTCTTTTTCGCCCTCTTTGATTTTTACATGAACTTCAACTGTATCCCCTGCATTAAACCTTGGCAGATCCATCCGCATCATCTCTTTTTCCAGCTGATTAATTATATTCATATTATCTCCTGTTAATTTTCTAATTTTATGATGATAAACCATGATTGCCCAGCAACCGATCCATAATAATTGCGGCAGCTGATCTCACAGATAAATGATTATAGGGTGTATTTCCTGAAATCGGCTCAAGCACATAGTCGGCTTTTTCAATAACCTCTTTTGCCAGGCCCCAGGCTGTACCAAAAAGCAAAATATATTGGTTATCGTTTTTTATATTAAGCATATCCCTAAAATCAGAATAGCTCAGACTATTCTGATTTTTTTTAGCGCTGGTAACTACCAGCCTGATTTTTTTTAATTCCCTTTGACCCATTTCATCCAAAACCTCTTCAAGCGAAGACCTGACTGTTATCAGCTCTAAAGCCTCACGTCGCAGAGGGTTAAATTCAGCACCAACGCCATGGGTCCAATGGGCTGTAATTTTTTTTACAAGCTTTTTCTGGTCGTCTATTGGTGTAATTATATAATATTTTTTAACCCCATAAGTCTTTGCGGCTCTTGCAATATCATGCAGATCCAGATTAGTAACAGCCGATGCAATTATTTGACCATTTTTATTAACAACCGGGTAATGGATCAGAGCAACATAAAGATTGATTTTTGGTGATTTTCTCAAGTTCCAGACACCATTTTTTTAAAATAAAAATTTCACTAGCACTTAACTGTTTTTGTGCCAGAAGATCAGGTCTTTTTAAAAAAGTACGAATCAGAGCAGTTTCCACACGCCATTTTTCAATAGCCTGATGGTTCCCTGACAAAAGAACTTCAGGAACATTTTGGCCCTCAAACTCACGGGGTCTGGTAAATTGGGCATGTTTTAAAAGAGCATCTGAAAAACTGTCCTGACCAGCTGAATCGGCATTTCCAAGAGTTCCGGGAATTTGTCGTGTGACAGCATCAATAACAACCATGGCTGCCAGTTCCCCGCCGGTAATTACATAATCTCCGATGGAGACTTCAAAGTCCACATACTCCTGATAAATTCTATCATCAATGCCTTCGTAACGGCCACAGATCATAAGCAGACTATCACAAATCGACAGCTCGGCAGCCATTTGCTGATTTAATATCCGTCCCTGTGGAGAAAGGAAAACGGTTTTAGTTTCAGGCGCCTGCTTTTTTACTTTTTTAATAGCCGCAGCCAGAGATTCCGGTTTCATCACCATCCCGCAGCCACCGCCAAAAGGCCGATCATCAACTGCCTTATGGCGTCCCTCTGCGAAATCCCGGATATTAATTATAGTCGGGTTAATTATATGACTCTTTATTGCACGATAAATGATACCATGCTCCCAAAAAGAGTCAAATAATTCAGGGAAAATGGTCAGAATAAAAAAATTCATCCTAAGCAGCTTATCGTCAATTATTAAAGCCCTTCCGGTAAATCAACCCGCATTATTTTATCGGGCAGATTAATTTCAATTACAACCGACACCATCGCTGGTATCAGGATTTCCTGTTTTTTCTTTTCTACCAAATTATGCACCACATAAACATCATTGCTGCCGGTGATGATAATATCTTCAAGCGTTCCCAGGTACCGGTTATTAACAGTAAAAACTTTTAAACCAATAAGATCAAACCAGTAGTATGAATCATCTTGTGTGTGCGGCAAAACCTGTTTGGCAATAAATAAATTATGCCCCACCAGTTTTTGCGCCTTGTCACAATCATCTATCCCGTGCAAAAAAAGACGAACCCCATTTTTATAAGGGGTTACCTTGTTAATTAAACAGGTTGTTGTCTGATCAGCCCTTTTTCCAATATTAATTGGCAGGTCTTTTTTAAAGATTGCGGGTGATTCAGCAAAAGAGACAATTTTCAAAGCCCCTTTTAAACCATGCGTGCCGGTAATTTTGCCGATTTTCAAATAGTCGTTATCCGGCTTTTGCATTACTCGATAATTTCAAGTACGGTTCGTTTATTAATTTTAGCTGAGGCTGCGCTTAAAATAGTACGCATAGCCCTGGCAGTTCGGCCATGTCTTCCAATAACCTTGCCTAAATCATCTTTTGCCACTGCAAGCTCCAATACACTTGTCTGGCTGCCTGATATTTCCTCAACTTTAACCTGGTCAGGGTTGTCCACCAACGATCGCGCGATATAATCAATCAACTCTTTCATGGTTTTGTCTCCTTTCAGTAGGCTGTTGAGAATAATATGGCCGGCCAATATTAAAACCCTGCTTGCTCTGAATTTATCAATAAGGCTAAGATGCTATTGATGGCTCAATGGACGATTTATTAGCCAAAACTCCTTCTTTTTTTAAAATACTTCTAACTGTATTAGTAGGCAAAGCACCCTGGTCAATCCAGTATTTAATACGATCGGCTTTCAAATTTACAGCCGGTGGATCCAGTAACGGGTCATAAGTACCGATGGATTCAATAAATCTTCCATCCCGTGGAAATTTAATATCGGCAACCACAATTCGGTAAAAGGGTCGCTTTTTTGCGCCATGTCGGGCTAATCTTAATTTTACCGCCATTCTTACTCTCCTTTAAAATGGCAACATGCCCCGGCCCAGGCCGCGCATACCACCTTTATTTATTTTTTTCATCATTTTCATAACCTGAGTATAATTTTTCAGCAATTTATTAACAGCTTGTACACTGGTTCCGCTGCCCTTTGCAATCCTTTTCCGCCGGCTGCCGTTTATGATGTTATGCTGTCGGCGTTCTATTGGCGTCATGGAATTAATAATCGCTTCAATACGGACAAATTCTTTTTCATCGACCTGCAAATTTTTCAATTGTTTGGACTGGCCCATGCCTGGAATCATTTTTATAAGGTCGCTAAAAGATCCCATTTTGCGAATCTGAACCATCTGATCCCTAAAATCTTCCAGGGTAAATTGATTTTTCTTTAATTTCTTTTCAAGCTCAACTGCTTTTTTTTCATCAACAACTGACTGCGCTTTTTCGATCAGGGTTAAAACATCCCCCATCCCCAGAATCCGCGAAGCCATCCGGTCAGGATGAAAGGCTTCGATCTCGCTTAATTTTTCGCCAATACCAATGAATTTAATCGGCTTGCCGGTAATTGCTCTAATGGAGATAGCCGCCCCGCCTCTGGCGTCGCCGTCCATTTTAGATAAAATTACTCCGCCGATATTCAACGCATTGTCAAAGGCTTTGGCAATATTAATCGCATCCTGCCCGGTCATGGCATCAGCCACAAAAAGAATTTCAGACGGGTTTATCTCGCTTTGAATGCGCACCAGCTCGCCCATTAGTTCCTGATCAATATGCAAGCGTCCTGCCGTATCAATTAATAATGTATCGCAGCCTTGTTTCAGAGCTTCAATCCTGGCCTCTTGGCAAATGGCAGCTGGATCCATTTTTGGATCTGATTCAAAGACCGGAATCGATAATTGAGCGCCTACTTTTATTAGCTGGTCAATAGCTGCCGGCCTGTAAACATCTGCCGGTACCAGATAAGGTTTGCGATTTTGTTTGCGTAATAGCCTGGCAAGCTTTCCTGCCGTGGTAGTTTTTCCTGAACCCTGAAGTCCAACCAGCATAACAGCAACCGGATTTTCGCCGTCAAGATTAATATCTTCGTGCTCTGATCCCAGGAGACTGCAAAGCTCTTCGTTTACGATTTTGATTATCTGTTGCCCCGGAGTCAGGCTGACCAAAACTTCCTTGCCCAGAGCTCTTTGCTTAACATCTGCAACCAGTTGTTTGACCACTTTATAATGAACATCCGCCTCCAGCAAGGCAAGTTTTATTTCACGCATCCCAGCGGCAATATTTTTTTCCGATAATTTGCCATGGCCTTTTAGTTTTTTGAAGGCCAGATTGAGTTTATCACTTAAGTCATCAAACATTATTTTGCTTTCATTTGTTTATAAACCTTAAAAATAATATTATTTTGTGATTGAGTCAAGAAAAATTTGCACAAAGAATTATTTTGAATTAATATACATCTACCTTATTCTTATAAACGCATAAGTCTAAATGTTGTAGTGTCGTCCAACTGACTTAAATTACGACTATTTTTCTGCAAATAAAAATGCGTTATGTACGTTCTCAGGTGCCACTATTCTTGCCATAGCCTTTCATAGGATAATTGCAATTTATACTCAACAATAAATAGGTATGGTGTCCCCCGAATTCCCGATTTGTTATATTATTTCAAGCACTTAGGTTAAGCATGGGGCACTGACGTGTTTAGTTGTTTTAGTGCTTGCTGTATTTAATTTTTTTACTGGGTCGATAGCTTTTTCCCTTCTTTCTTAAATGTGTCCTTGACGCAATCTGCCAGTGTAACATTCGGGTTGTTTTCTTGATAGCAATCAACTACCTCTTGGCAGAGAAATTGATTTTTTTCACTTTGTTTAGCTTTTTCACGGAAATACTTTTCTTCAGTCCAGTTTGGATTATAATTGTAAACTCGATAGAGAGAATACTGTTGTCCAGGGTAAGACCCAGCGGTGGCGATTCCCTGGCCAGCTGCATATCTATTGAATGCCGTTCCGGCAACAGCTAACAAAATTTTTCCATATTCTTTTAGCTGTTTCTCATTAGCAATTGATTTATAGTTTTTTGCCGCTCCAGGGTACAGCTCTATAGCCTGTTTATAAAATTGAAGAGCTTTTTTTTCCTCTGTCTGAGCATAATAATCTGCGGCAAGATGAGCTAATTCAGCGTTATAATGCATATATTCTGGGTCAA
>JASFBJ010000306.1 GCA_030149585.1 Desulfobacterales bacterium
CCATTTTTTCCTATAAGAAACTTGCGATTGATCGAAAGAGTTTCTTGGTAGAAAAAAACCAATTTCAAAATAATTTTTCGACTCTGTTTATTAACGATTTTTTTCTTGCTTTTTTTTATAAGGTCTCATATATTATTCATTTGCATGACATTAGGATTCGCTCAAAAATAAGTTGGCAATTTTAAATAATATAAAGTTATTTTTTATGCGAGACCTTAGCCTGGGTGGCGGAACTGGTAGACGCAAGGGACTTAAAATCCCTCGGTCCTTGTGGCTGTACGAGTTCAATTCTCGTCCCGGGCACCAATTATAAAATGGCCTGACAATTTTGTCGGCCATTTTTTTTTGGGGAAATATTTTCAGAGAATAATGTTAAAACGTTTTTTATTTCTGAAAACGCTGTTTTGAAGTTTTTTCATTATACACTGTTCCCGCAATTGCGATGCCGGCAAAGAGGATGACTATGTCTTTTATCAAGTATTGACCCTCTGGGCTAGGTATTAAAGGTATATGAACAAAACATACTTCAGGGTGCATAAAAAAAGCCAGTATAGTGCCTGGAATTCGAATAAACTGTAGTGCTATTGAAAACTTGACTAAAGGTCTATAGATGAGGCATACCCCGATCGCGACTTCCCACCACCCTAAAAGAGAAAGCAAAATTTCCGGAGGAAAAAAATATATTGTGTGAGCAAGGAGAGAGGTAGTTGTTTTTTCTCCAAATGGCTTAAGAAGGCCAAACCATATAAAAATTAAACCTAATGAAAGACGATGCACTTTGTGGCCGTGTCTCTGAAAGGCATCAAATATTTTTTGATCAATATCGAGAATTTGACACCATATTTGTGGGAAATATCCTTTTTTCATTTATTTTGTTGGCCCTAAGGTAGAGCTGAGTTGCCGGGGGGCTTAGGGCCGACAAACTCTGCAATTAAAAAATATTATTAAAGCCGATAAATTTCAAACCAGTCCCTCCTCTCAGAAAAGTTCCAGCCTATAAGCCTCCTTTTTATTTTCCCAGGTTTTTTTACCCTTTAATACTGCGAGGCAAAAGCATATGGTGCTGGGGACAGATTGATTTGGGGTTCTGGTAGGCAGATCCCGCAAATGCTTTTAAATAATTACGAATCTTTTCCATTGAAGCCAGTTCATCCACAAATCCTTTTTTAGCGCAGTAAATCGGCCGGGAATAGTCATGATATTCCTGAGCCATTTTATTCATCTTTTCGATTGTCGGGTCAAGGGATCGTCCAGCAGCCTTTTCTTTAACAAGACGTCTGGAAAAACTGGCTGCTGCTGCGGTTTCGCCGTGCATAACATAGACTTCGGTGGTAGCAAGTCCCATAGTAAAAGCATTATGCCGGTTGGCAGTCGGGCCGCCCATTACATAATGTGCTGCTGCCGTGCCTTTGCGCAGCAGAACCAAAAGCTGAGGGACATCGGTCTGCTGAATTGAGTAGATCAAAGATTGCCCCAGCCCCAAAACCTCGGCTTTTTCTGCTATATCGCCGACATCAATACCCGTTGTATCCTGAAACCAGATGATAGGCACTCGATCCCGGCCGCAAAGAGTCACAAATTCATTCATCTTAATCAGTCCCTGCCGGTAAAGTTTGCCGCCAATTCCCGCATAATCAGCATACTCTGGATAATTTTCACCTAAAAAACCCTGGCGGTTGCCGATGCAGCCGACCAGAAAGCCGTCTATCTTACATAAGCCAGTATAAACTTCCGGACCATAATCCGGCCGGTATTCCATATGTTCGCTGCCATCTACCAGACGGGCCAGGACTTCATCAAAATCATATATCTGTTTTTGATTATAAGGCAAAAGGTAATAAAGGTCCTTTGCCGGGAAACGGGGCGACTTGGGTTCAGCTACCCTGAAAAATTTAGGATGATAGGCTGGAATATCTTTCATATAATCTTTTAGACCGTCCAGCACGCCGGTTTCCTCTTCATATACATAACGGAAAAAGCCGGTTGAATCATAATGAATTTTTACAGATCCTGGTGGCTCTGCCTTAAACTGTTTAGCAGATTTAATTAACTGTTCAGCACCTTCCTCATCAAAATAACCCTTGGGAGACATACCGCTTAAAATACCGCCGCCACCCACAGCAATATTACAATTTTTATGGGCAAATAAAACCGTGGGGCTGATTCCCTGATATCCGCCGCCTGCCGGGTTGGTGCCGTAAATGCCGGCTAAAATAGGAATTCCAAGCTGTTCCAGTTCTGCATGCCGGAAAAAAGTTGCGCCTCCTCCACGGCGACCTGCATAAAATTTCTCCTGTTCAGTAAGTTTTACTCCGCTGCAGTTAACCAGCCAGATCAAAGGCAGATTAAACCGTTTGGCAAGATTGGTGACCCGTAAAATATTTTCCGCTTGTCCGGGTAGCCAGGCTCCGGCCATCACCTTATTATCAAAACCAATAATAACAGCCCATTTCCCGGATATCCGGCCCAGGCCGTCAACCACATTGGTTGTCCCCTCACTGTTATCTTCCGGGTTATAAAGCGTATGCAAAGGACACCAGTTACCAGGATCAACAAGATAGCGCAGCCGCTGCCAAACAGTCATCATTCCCCGGGCATTGATTTTTTCTTCCGAAAAACCAACATTCTTGAACTGGTCTTCAGCCTTTGTTATTTCAGCTTCGACCTCCTTGATGCTTGCAACATTTTGCTCCCCACTTTTTTTCTGACCAGCACTGAGTTCTTTGCCGAATTCTTTCATTTTCTCAAAATATGGTCTCATGGTAATTTGCTCCTGATTTTTGGTAAAAGGTATTAATCGGTAGTATTCATCCCTAAATTAAAAATATTATTCATTTTATATTATTTTGCGAGAGGCCACAACCCTTTTTCCTTAAGAACAGTTTTTAATATTTTCAGGGCGCCATTTACCGTTGGTATCCCACCATATGTAAATGTCTGAAAGATTACCTCTGCTATCTCCTGTGGAGTGCAGCCCACATTGAGACCAGCCTGGATATGAAGTTTTAATTCATCTAAGCGCGATAAAACAGTCAACACGGAAATTGTAACAAGCTGTCGGGTTTTATGGGGAATTTTTTCCCGGGAGTACATTTTTCCTGTAATAAACAGGGATAGATCTTTTCCCAGATCGTTGTCAAAAGACTTCCAAAGGTCATATGGCTTTTCATCTTTAACATCTTTAAAATAAAGTGCGGCAGTCTTCCTGGTCTTTTCTGCGATTTCTTTATCCAAACTGTTATCTCCTTTTTTTAAGGGTTATATTTAATATTTTGAAGTTAACGACCTGTTATATATTATTTTAACCAGTTATTCTTAAATATAAAAAAGCAAATATAAAGTGAAATTGCAAGTTATTTTAAAAAAAACATCGCATTTTGGGCTTTTTTGCCATTTCAGTGAGTTGGATTTTGAGACGGTTATTTTCTCCATATGTTTATTTGGCATCCTTCAAATTTAGTTTACACTTTTTAGATGTTGCTTCTTACCTGGTTCCCATGCTCCAGCGTGGGAACCCTATGTGGTATGCATTCCCACGCTGGAGCGTGGGAACGAGCTTTATATTTCGCGGCGCCATTTTTTCCTATAAGAAACTTGCGATTGATCGAAAGAGTTTCTTGGTAGAAAAAAACCAATTTCAAAATAATTTTTCGACTCTGTTTATTAACGATTTTTTTCTTGCTTTTTTTTATAAGGTCTCATATATTATTCATTTGCATGACATTAGGATTCGCTCAAAAATAAGTTGGCAATTTTAAATAATATAAAGTTATTTTTTATGCGAGACCTTAGCCTGGGTGGCGGAACTGGTAGACGCAAGGGACTTAAAATCCCTCGGTCCTTGTGGCTGTACGAGTTCAATTCTCGTCCCGGGCACCAATTATAAAATGGCCTGACAATTTTTGTCGGCCATTTTTTTTTGGGGGAAAAGAGAGAATGTGCTGATGCCCTTTATTATTTGTGTTTTGCACAAATACGCTCATTAGTGTGTGATGCCAGGCTAAAATCAAAAGGCATTTGTAATTTAATCTACGAATTCAACCTGTTATGCTATCGATACTAAAAAATGACTTTTTGTTAGCGTATAAACGAATGCCATTGATTACCAGGGCGGCCTGAGAATCATCCTGAAAATTATATTGATTCTCAGACCGGCCCTTTCATGTGAAGCATTGAATTTTCGATCAAAGGAAGTCTAATAAATCTAATTACTTGTCAATATCTTATGGCATTTGATCAG
>JASFBJ010000307.1 GCA_030149585.1 Desulfobacterales bacterium
TTATATCGAACAAATCTGACCTAAATCTGTGCGCCTACTTGCGGAAGTTATTTCGCCCTCGTTCCTTAATAGAAATTATATTTCGGGAAATATTGAGGTATAGCAAATGAGTAAGCTCAAATCAGACCAGAGTGTTGAAGATACCATTTTAGAGGCCCAATCCCTTGCCAGAAAATATAACAGGGAGGGCTGGGGCAGCAGGGCAACTATAATGCATGCAATTTATGATCTGTTTGAAACAGGAATTTCTGAAGATGCATTTGTCCTGATATGCAGTATCATGGATGGTTTTCATGCAAGTTCATCAGCACTTTATGAAGATAATGATGATGATGGGCTCCGCCAACGCGGTCATGGCATCACAGCCTGCGGTGCTTTAAGCGGCGCCCTGGCAGCCTTTGCCATGGTTTTTGGGCAAAGAGAGTATCCATTTCCTTTCTGGACGGAGGGCATGAAACCCAATGGATGGATTACCAGGGTCATGAATGATCCAAACTCAACACCAAAAATCATGGCTGAAAGTTTTATAGATCATACACGTCCCCTGGGATATGGCGGATATTTCCAGATCGTATCACGTTTTAAGGCGCATTTCAGCACCACTGACTGTCTGGATCTGGTAAAGCCATTTGGTCATTATATTACCCACCAATGTTTTAAAAACTGCCATAAGATAATTATCTGGACAGCTGGAATGGCAGCTGAAATTATTCTGGAATATGACAATGCCCCAGAGTCTCTTACTATAGACAACCGCAATCCTCATTTATTTATTTTAAAAGATTAATAAGAACAACAGCAGCCCAGCCTGCCAAAAGATGCCAACAGGGACGACCAGTGTGGTGACAGCCAATTATTTCTTTTTTCCCGATTTTATCAAGTCGGGGGAGCGCCATGCTGTTTTGCCCGAAGTGGAAATATTTCTTCTTTACCTTCACAAAGCTTGAGAGCTTCAATTATCTTTTTTCGCGTATCATACGGAAAAATCACTTCATCAATCACTTGAGCGGTGGCAGTATTCGCAACTTCAAAAACATTAACCCTTTCCCTGGAATTATTGAGATACCGTTCATAAGCGTCATGCTCAACTCCGCCATCAAAAGCTTCTCTTAAATCAATTTCCGATGTTTCAATACCAATAATAGCAATAGGCCAGGAATAACAAATATCAACACCCATACCTTTCATGCCACCCATAATAATGCCGCCTGTATCTGCATACGACTGTCTGATAATAATGGATATTTTCGGAATGCCGGTGTTGGCATAAAGATGAATAATTTTTGCGCCATGTCGAAGCAGCCCTCTATTCTCCTCATCTTCATCTGGAATACAAACAGGCGTGTCAATCAAATTAACCAATGGGATATTATACGCGTCCAGCACCTCAAGAAACCGGTAATATTTATCGCAGGCATCGCACTCCAGGGCAGACTTCGGCACTTCTGGATTATTGGCCACAAGGCCGACTGTTTGGCCGTTAAAACGGCAGTATCCGGTAATTATCTGCTGAGCATAGGCAGCTTTCAACTCAAAAAAAGTACCATCATCAACAATGCTTCCAATCAACTCATACATATTATAAGATTTTGATATATCGGAAGAAACAAGATCAAGCAATTCAGGAACTTCACGGTCTGCTGCATCTTGAGTTTCCTTTTGTGGCGGCTTTTCTTTGTGGTTTGAAGGCAGGTAATTTAAGAGCTCTCTTGCCTTTAAAATCGAATCGCTGTCATCCGCTCCGACAATATCGCAAGTCCCGGTATGAACCATATGATAATCAGCGCTGCCGACCTCATCGTCCATCTTTTCCGAAGTTGCTGCCTCGGTCATACGAGGGCCGCCCAGCCAGAGATAGCCTGAGGTTCTGCTCATAATAAGATAGTCAGTTAAGCATGGCGCATAAGCCTGACCCGCTATACAGGGCCCCATCAATACTGTAATTTGCGGGGCAACACCGCTGTATTGTGATTCGTACCAAAAAAACCATTCTACGTCGGCGCTTACGATGTCATCCTGCCCAAGACGACCTCCAGATGAATCCAGCAGCCAAACCATCGGTATTCCCCAGCGACTGGCATATTCCCATAATTTATTAAATTTTTGCATATGTTGCTGGCCAATTGAACCGGCCTGAATTGTAAAATCACTAGCATAAATCGCAATTTCACGCCCATGAACCTTCCCATACCCGGTTATTGCGCCATCACAGGGTGAATTAATGACCTTACCGTCTATTCTCTTTCCAGTGCCGTTAACAACCGATCCTATTTCTTTAAATGTACCTGGATCAACCAAAATCTCTATTCTTTCTCTTGCCAGTAATTTCCCCAGACTTCGCTGTCTTTCAATCCACTTTGGACCACTTCCAAGCTGGTTTATCTCGTGGATATTCTGAAGTTTTTCTATAGCAGCCTTCATACCTTGTTCCATATTTCTTCTCCTACGCAAACCTATTATTCTGGTTTTCCGGAATAAATCATTCATTTTATAATTTAGGTGGGTTAGATCTTAAAAAAGGTTATTCCTTCTTTATTTTCTCCTTGTTCATGATCAAGTGGGTTTAATTGCTCTTTTATTTTTTAGCAATTCAACATGTTTGTTTTCCAAAAACTGAAAAGCACTAATTAGAATTTTTCGAGTTTCCTTTGGCTCAATGACTTCATTGGCGGTGTACAAATTAGTCCAAAAACGGGCGCAAGTCATTACACTGAACTGATCCTTTAACACAGCCAGCAGGTTATCATGGATTTCATCATAATTGCCGTTTTCACGGGCTTTTTTCAAGTCTTTGTGAAAAACAGCCTGCAGCACTGTTTCAGGTCCGGTCGGTGCGAATTCTGCTGTGGGCCAGGCATATATTATATCTTGTCCCATGCCTTTGGCTCCCATCACCATATTACCTCCGCCATATGAGCGCCGTAATTGTAAGGTCACCTTGGGGATTGTGCAGCGGGAATAGGTGTGCAGCAATTTGGCGCCATGTCTTAAAATGCCTCTTCTTTCCCAAATATCACCGGGAACGAATCCCGAAGTATCGGATAAGGTTAGCAGGGGAATATTAAACGCATCCAGGATGCTCATAAATCTGTCATATTTATCGGAAGAGTCTGGTTCAAAAATTCCACCTAACTCATCGGGATTATTGGCCACCAGGCCGACTGTTTTCCCTCCGAATCTTGCAAAACCAGTGATAAGGTGCAAGGCGTAATCTTCTTTGAGTTCAAAAAAAATACCATCGTCCACAATCAGATCAATAATTTCGTGCATATCGTAGGTAAAACGATCATCATTCGGCATGATATTATTCAATTCGTCGTTCTTACGATTAAAGGGATCGTTTGTATGCTTGACAGGCGATTTTTCCCAGCAGTTCTGGGGCAAATAATCCAACAGGTTTTTTACTTGTTCAATTGCGTTTTCATCACTGTCCACTTCAATATCGCATTGGCCGGCAGTGACCATATTACGATATGAGGTACCGCTATCAGCAGATTTTTTTTCAGCTCCAAACCATAAAAAAGAGGTGTTGCTGTTCATAATAAGAAAATTGCATAATGAAGCTGCATAAGCCATCATTCCAGTACAGGGACCCGATACCACGGCAATTTGAGGGATAACTCCGGAATTAATAGCATGATATTTAAGAATAGCGGATAGTCCCGCGCCTCCGACATCGCCTTCGGTAAAGGAAACACGCAAACCAGCTGTATCAAACAGGGCGACCAGAGGAACCCTCATCCGCCCAACCAATTTAATAAAATCAGCTATTTTCCAGGCTGCCTGATTTCCAATAGACCCTGACATTACAGTAAAATCTGTGCCATAAACTGCGGTTTTGCGCCCGTTTACTTCACCGAAACCCATCACAACCCCGTCACAGACACTGTTTTCCGTAATTTTACCTCTAACAGTCGCCGGCCTTAGGTCTCTCACAATTGAACCTAATTCCCTGAAACTGTCAGGATCAAAAAGTTTGTCGATTCTTTCCCTGACAGTCAGCTTTCCGAGATCATGCTGCACCTTCATTCGTTCCGGTCCACCCCCCTCAAGGTTTTCCTGTCGAACTTTTTTCAGTTTATCCCGATAGGTATTCATCCACTCGCTCATTGCCTCTTCTCCTTCTTATGGTTGTTCTTTTATTTAACTAATCGTATCTTTTGTTTTAATCTATAGAGCGTCACATAAATAATTTTACTGCGTTATCGGTCGGAGATATACTATTAGTATTAT
>JASFBJ010000084.1 GCA_030149585.1 Desulfobacterales bacterium
TAGCACAATAACCATCATTTGAAAACTATAAATGTAAAGGGCGTCCCCAACCCTGTTCCCAGAATGACCATAAAAACGCAATAATTCCTGCGAGAACAAAAAGGCTCTCCACCAGAAATTCAAGTCTGATACCCGGTAACATATAACCTTTTTGATTGGCCACCAGTAAAATATAGATCAAAACCGGGCAAAAAATCAAAAAATATCCCAATCCAGCTATGATATGCAGCAAACTTGCCAGTACCATCATTATTGTAATAATCCACAGCATTGCTTTTAATAGCGAGAAAGCGCGTTTATCACCCAGTAAAATAGGGATTGTCTCTTTACCCACAATGCGATCTCCCTGCATATCTAAAATATCAAAAAAAGCGGTTCGTATAAACACAATACCAGTGGCCCAGCAAAAAACAATAATAGTGTTGAGCGTAAACCGGGTGGTTTGTGCCAGAGCCGGCAGCGTTGAAGTTATAATACCCCAGGCAATGGCTATTAAAATCGTTTTGGAGCCGGGTATATCACGGATTCGCTGATATGGAATTTTTTCAGCTAAAAATCTTGGAACTACTCTTAAATTATAAGCCAGTCCTGTAAGGCTCATGGTTAAAAGGATCAGAAAGGGAAGCAAACCCATGCTCATGGCGGCCAGCAAACCAATTGCTCCGGCCAGAAAAGCTAAAATAACAAGAAATTTTTTGTTGCGGTCGTAAAAGTCGGCCCGCTCTGGATCATTATACCGGTCAGATGCATTACCGGTCAAATTATTAAGGATATGCATGGAAAGCACATAAAAAACAGAAATAAGTACCTGTGGGAAAAATTGTCTGAGCCCCTGAAGCAAAGTCGCTGCATAACAGAGACATCCCGCCCCCAGAGCCACAAAAATATTGGTTAAAAGGAGGCTGCGCTGCAAAGAAAAAAAAACTTTATAAAATCCCTTATATTGCCTTTTGGGCATTATTTCCAATGCCCGATAAACCCTTTTTATAATCCAGTTGGGAGTTGAGGCGCCGGCTGTAATTCCTACTTTCCGGACAGAAGCCAGTGCCTTTAAGTCCAAATCAGCTTCTGTTTCAATATGAAATGTCTGTTTGCTGGTTTGCCTGGCAATTTCAGCCAGACGCTGGGTATTACCACTATTTTTACCACCCACAACAACAATGGCATCCACCTCTTTGGATAAGCGGTTGACTTCCATCTGCCTTTTCCCTGTGGAATTACAAATGGTGTTGAAAATTTTATAATGAGGATATTTTTTGAGTGCCCTGTCTTTTAGCCGGCTGAAAAAATCTTGATTCTGAGTGGTTTGGGCTACAATAATTGCTTTTTTAAAGGCCGGCAGCCTTTCAAATTCCAAAAGGCTGCTCACCACATAGCCGTTTTGTTCAGTATAACTCAAAAGGCCGGTTACTTCAGGATGATTCTGATCACCAATAATAATTGATGTATATCCTTTTCGGGCATGCATCCGGATAATGGTCTGAACCCGGATAACACGCGGGCAGGTAGCATCAATAACATTGAAACCTGTCCGGCTTAAAGCTTCTTTTGTATCAGGCGGGACTCCATGGGCTCGAATCAGAACTGTGCCAAAACCCTGGCTAGGAATTTCGTTGATAACTGAAATCCCTTTTTTTTTAAATAGATCCAGGACCTGGGGATTATGAATCAAAGGGCCAAAAGTAAAAATCGGTTCCTGATATTTTCCAGGAGCATCCAGAGCCATTTCCACAGCCCTTCGAACGCCCATACAAAACCCTGCACTTTTTGCAATCAGAATTTTCACGAATTCCGAAGAAATATTTTATGGTCCACCAGTGAAAGAGATTCGATTTTTGCTTTTAAAAATTTTTGATCTCCAAAAATACTGATCAGTCGAATACCGTCCTCTTGCGGTTCAACTGTATCCACTGCCTCCATGATTAAATTTGTTTGATTCCCCTCAATTAAATAAGCATTTGCTTCGCACATGATAACCTCCTGTATATTTGATTATTTTTCATTCACTAATAATGAAATTTTTTCAACTATTTCCTCTACCAGACGAGGCAAAGGTATAGTCGGCATTCCAATAATCACCGCATTCTCTTGAAAAAGCGGTAATAAATACTTTGTGGCTTTACAACTTGAAACAGCTTCTGCGATTTTAGGGGTTACCTCTCCCATCATGGAGTTGGCTAATATAATGCTCAGCGGTCCTATAATAATATCTGCCTGCTGAGCGGTAACTCTGATGGCATTTTCGCCGGAAGCACCGCGGTTAGCTCTGGCTTTCAACATTTGAGTTGTTGCAATAGCATTAGTACCCAATGCAATAATCTCGATTTGTGTGCCACAGGCCTCATGCAGTTTTCTGATAACCAGACTGCCAATACCGCCCCCCTGCCCATCAATTACACATATTTTTTTCACATTTATAATCCTTTGCTCCAGTGCCCATCAAACCCTGTGTAATAAAATTATTTTCACAGCTTTTTGATTTTAAGACGGTTTTGACGTTTTTTCCTTGAAAGCCTTTTTCGAGGCCCTTTTTTTATGGTAGTCGGCTTCCAGCCGCTTTGTTCGTCAGATTCATCAACTCCTTTATGATCCATATAGGAGGCCATAAATAATTTATCTTCAAATTCAGCTGAATTTATAACTGCTGCGCCCCTGGCAACAGCAAAATTTTTAATGTCTTGATCAGAACTAACCACCAGAGCACTTTCCTTTTCAATAGCCACTATTCTTTTAATCACTAAATCAGCTATCTCGCCCTGACGGGAAAAAATTACCTCAATGCCGCTGATAAACTCTTTATGCCGGGAAAAAGAGGGGTATTTGGTGCCATCGTAAACAACCGTGATTTTATGATGTTTAATTTTTTTATAAGCTGCCAGGGCTTTGATAAGTTTTTCGCGGCCAGATTGCAAATCATTTCCCGGGAAATGGCCAAACTCATTAGATTGCAACGCAAGGTTATAACCATCAATGATAATATGAACTGACATGGCTCGCTCTATAAAAATATTTATTTTGGTGTTAAAAGACCAAGAAGCCGGTCTAGATCGTCATTTGTATAAAAATCCAGCTCAACACGGCCTTTTTTGCCCTTTAATTTTATCCTGACTTTAGTGCCGAAATGACGGGATAAATTATCTGACAGCTCTTGAAAATAATGCTCTTGTTTGGATAAAGGTTTAATGGTGGCTGGTTTTTTCTCCTTTTTTAAGTCTTTAACCAGCGATTCTGTTTCCCGAACAGACAGGCCTTTTAATAAAATAGTACGCCAGGCTGCATTTTGAAGGGCAGTTGATTCTAAACCCAAAATGGCTCTTGCATGCCCCATGCTTAACTGCCCATCCATAATGCTCTCTTTTATCTGGATGGGCAATTGTCTGATTCGCAAAAAATTGGCCACTGCTGAACGGCTTTTGCCGACTCGCGCGGCAGCCTCTTCCTGAGTTAAATTAAATTCAGTTATCAAACGATGGTAGGCTTCGGCCTCTTCGATTGGATTAAGATTTTCACGTTGAATATTTTCAACAATTGAAACCTCCAGCATTTGGTTTTCTGAAAAATCTTTTATAATAACAGGAACTTCATCCAAGCCTGCTAATTTTGCTGCCCGCAGCCGTCTTTCACCGGCAATCAATTCGTAGCCCTTTTCATCATGTCGGATAATAAGGGGCTGGATAATGCCCTGCTCTTTAATTGAATCAGATAAGCCCTTTAGTTCCTCAGATGAAAACCGCATCCTGGGCTGAAAACGATTTGGTTTAATAAGATCAGTTTTACAAAGCAGATAAGTCGCATCTGGTTTTTTACCTTCTGCATCGGCAAAAGTATCAGGCTCTGGCAGCAGAGCATCCAGCCCCCGGCCAAGCACTATTTTTTTCCTTTTTTTTGAATCAGCCGTTTTTTTTTGTATCTTTTTTGCCATACACCCTCTATTTTTTTCATGTTATAGTGCAATTATTTCCTGACCTCCCGGCGTTGCATAATCTCACGAGCCAGCGCAAAATAGCTTTTAGAACCAACTGAAGCAGCATCATACAGCAATATTGGTTTGCCAAAACTGGGGGCTTCTCCCAGCCTCACATTTCTAGGTATGGTGGTTTTGAAAATCAGGTCTTTAAAATGTTTTTTCGCATCCTCGGCAACCTGAAAGGAAAGATTGGTACGCTTGTCAAACATGGTTAGCAGGATACCGGATATTATGAGGCCGGAATTTAAAACCTGTTGAATCCGTTTATAAGTATGCATTAGCTGGCTAAGACCTTCCAGAGCGTAAAACTCGCATTGCAGTGGAATCAATACGGAATCGGCAGCTGTCATGGCATTTATTGTCAGCAGGCTAAGAGAGGGGGGACAATCAATAATAATATAATCAAACTGATCTGCAATAGTATTCAGTAAATTTTTTAGAAATTGCTCTCTGTTGGAACTTTCAAGCATCTCCACTTCAAATCCAATTAATTCAACTCTGGATGGCAAGGCCTTTAAAGTTTTAATGGCTGTGTTCATAATTATATTTTTGCCGGACGTTTCTCCTATCAGGGCATGATACAGAGTATGGCTGAGAGTATTTTTGTCAATTCCAATTCCTGTAGTCGCGTTTGCCTGAGGATCGCAATCTACCAGCAGGGTCTTTTTTTCAGAGACAGCCAGGGCTGCCGCAAGATTTACTGATGTGGTTGTTTTACCAACTCCACCTTTTTGATTTGCAATACAAATTATATGAGCCATAGAATTAAGACTTTAGCATAAAATTAGCTGTTTGAAAAGTTATCAGAAATATGTCATCATAAAAAATAAAATTTTAACTCTTTTTAAAAAATATCATGAAAAGCATTAATCAGATAATTTGTATTTTTACAACATTAATCCTGCTTTTTACGCAAGGCTTTTTATCCCCAGTATTGGGGATGACCTTGAAACAGGAAAAAAAATTAGGTAAAGAATTTATCAAAATTGCCCGGAAACACTACCAAATCATTACAGACCCGGCGATTGTCAACTATGTTAATAAAATCGGCAATAAAATTCTGGCAGTTGCTCCTCCCCAACCCTTTACCTATCATTTTTATGTGATCAAAGAGGATGTTTATAATGCATTTGCCGGGCCCGCAGGGCATGTCTTTATTAACAGCGGACTTTTTATCGCAATGACCAGTGAAGACGAGCTTGCCGGGATTATTTCACATGAGATATCCCATGTTATCTGTCGCCACATTTCTCAACAATATGAAAGATCTAAAACAATCGGCATGGCTACCCTGGCTGGAGTTATTGCCGGTGTTTTTTTGGGAGCAGGAGGAGCCGCAACAACAGCCAGTGCCCTGGCTATTGGATCAATTGCCGCTGGAGAAACCATGGCACTCGCCTATAGCCGGGAACATGAAATGCAGGCTGACCAGATTGGTTTGCGATATATGACTTTGGCTGGATATAATGGCAAGGGATTACTGACAATTCTAAAAAAAATACGCGGCAAACAATGGTTTGGCTCTGAGCAGATTCCAGATTATTTAACTACTCATCCAGCCGTAGAAGATAGAATCAGTTATATTGACACATGGTTGCAGCAAAATTTCATTAAAAAACAGGCCTTATCTGGATTACATGAATTTAAGATAGCGCGTTCCCGTTTACTGGCGCTTTATGGAGATCCCCAGATAGCCTTAAATGATTTTGAGTTAGCTGTATCGCGAGATCCTAAAGACCCCATTGCAAATTACTGTCTTGGTTTAACGATGGCAAGGAAAGGCAATCGCCGGGAAGCCGTGGTTTATATTCAAAAAGCACTGGAAAAAATGGCGCTGCATCCTGTTCTTTTAAAAGATCTTGGCAAAATATATTTTCTGGACGGTAATTATAAAGCCGCGTACAGTATTCTGGAAAGTGTTACCGGTCTGATGGCTAATGATCCAGATGGTCTGTTCTATTTTGCCCGCACCCAGATGGAGCTAAAAAAGCTTAAAGGCGCGGTGATTTCCTTTGAAAAACTGATCAAACTCAGTCCAGATTATATTAGAGCATATTATTTTCTGGGCAATACTTACGGAAAGCTTGAAAACCTGGGTGAGGCCCACTATAATTTAGGTATTTATTATAAAAAAAAAGGAGATCAAAAAACCGCTCGATTTCATCTCAACAGGGCTTTAAAAATGATAAATGATTCAGCAAAGAAAAAAACTATTGAAAAAATGCTGGCCAAAAAGAAATCAAAATAAATTCAGATGAAAAAGGACAAATATTCTTCTATTTACGATCAAATTTTGCAAACTGCATGGAGAAAGTGCCGCGTCCCTGGGTGGCGGATCTTAAAATAGTTGAATAGCCAAACATCCTGGCAAGGGGCACAGTGGCCTTAATTTCCTGGATACCTGCCTGTGGATTTATGGCCTCGATTTTACCGCCACGGGAGTTAAGATCCCCTATCACATCCCCTGTAAACAGCTCAGGCGCAATCACTTCAACTTTCATAATCGGATCCAGCAAAAACGGGTTACCCTTGGCAAACGCCTCTTTACAGGCCATGGAAGCGCTTACCGTAAACGCAAGATCACTTCCTATTGACTCTTTAAAAGAACCTCCAATTAAAATAACCTGTACATCCACAACCGGATATCCCATTAAGGTACCGCTTGCAAGGGATTCAAACACCCCCTTTTCAATTGCCGGAATAAAATCAGAGGGAATAATTTCATCTTCTATAGCCACTTTAAATTTATTGCCGGCTCCACGCATAATGGGAGACATTCTAAGTGCAACCTCTCCAAAATGGCGATGTCCGGCTACTTCCTTGTCAAAAATAACTGAAGCTTCTGCCTCATTTTCTATGGTTTCCCTGTATACAACCTGAGGTTTTCCTACATTGACGCTGGTTTTAAACTCTCTTTGCATACGGCTTATAATGATTTCCAGATGAAGTTCTCCCATGCCTGACAAAATTGTCTGGCCTGTGTCTTTGTCCTCATGCACAGTTAAAGTAGGATCTTCGGCCATAAATTTAGCCAGAACCTGTTCCAGCTTATTCTGGTCGACATGGGTTTTAGGTTCTATAGCAACAGAGATAACCGGTTCATAAAACTCCATTTTTTCCAGCAGAACCTGATGCTGGTGCGAACAAAGGGTATCACCGGTTGAAGAATTCTTAAGGCCGACCACACCAACAATACTGCCGGCTGTGGCTAAATCAATCCGCTCTTTTTTATTAGCGTGCATCCTTAAAATTCTGGCTATTTTTTCTTTTTTGCGGCGGCCTGGATTAAACACCTCTGTCCCAACACTCATTTTACCACTATAAATCCGTACAAAACACAGCTTGCGACCTTCTATCATGGAAACTTTAAAGATCAGGGCTGCCAGGGGAGCGTTTACTTCAGGTTTACACTGGATCGGCTGGTTGTCTAAAGGGTTAATACACTTAATTGGAGGAATATCTTTAGGACTTGGTAAAAAATTAACAATTCCATCAATAAGGGGCTGTATTCCCTTATTTTTCAGGGCACTGCCACAAAATACAGGCACCAGACGCATTTTGATAGTTGCACGGCGAATAGCGGCAATCAGCTTTTTTGTGTCAATAGGGTCTTCACTTAGATAGGCTTCCATGATTTCATCATCAGCGTCTGCCAATATTTCAATCAGCTTTTCCCGCCAGGCTTTGGCCTGCTCTAATAGTTCGCCATTGATTTCAGTGGTTGTAAAGGCAGTTCCCAGAGTATCGTCTTCCCAGCTGATTTCCTGCATGGTAATAAGATCTATCACTCCTTTGAACTGATCTTCTATCCCCACGGGCAATTGCATGATAAGTGGATTGGCTGCGAGTCGTTCCTTCATCATCTTAACGGTTTTAAAAAAATCAGCGCCAATCCGATCCAGCTTATTTACAAACGCAATTTTGGGGACCAGATATTTATCTGCCTGGCGCCAGACTGTCTCAGTTTGAGGTTCCACACCGCCTACAGCGCAAAATACGCCAACAGCTCCATCCAAAACTCTCAAAGACCGTTCAACTTCAATGGTAAAATCAACATGCCCCGGGGTGTCAATGAGCTGAATCTGACTATTTTGCCATTCACAGGTTGTAACTGCCGAGGTGATGGTAATGCCTCGTTCCTGTTCATCAGGCATCCAGTCCATAACTGCTTCACCATCATGGACTTCACCAATTTTGTGGGAACGACCGGTATAAAATAAAACTCTTTCAGTTACAGTAGTTTTGCCGGCATCAATATGAGCTATTATTCCGATATTGCGTATTTTATCTATTTTTATTTGTTTTTTCATCTTACTAAAAGCATGTTAGCCTTAAAGGGTTTTTGCAAATCAATATGCCCTGCCAGAGTCTGGGCCTCTTGATGATTAATCAATATTTTTACAGCCCTGATCTCGTCAATATTTAATATTAACGAATTTATAATTGAATAAATGCTCAGCCACTCTGTCATAACACCGCCTGGATGATTTTCGCTGATCTCAGCGGAAAAGTCCAGATATGCGATTTTACGTTCATCAAGATAGACTGCCGTAAGAACAGTACCACCTGGCAAAGTTCGAGTTAAATTTGTCCTTGGCCCATTAATAAGCGACTGTATAATAGTTTCGGCAAATAAAAGAGGATCATCCTTTTCCAGCGCAAGAGATCGCGTTTCAGCCATCAAATATTCGTTATTACGGTCAGCAAAATAAAGATGAACCTGTCTGTATTCCAAAGACTTAGTGCTGGAAACCCCGATCAAAGGCTTCTCAAATGCCCCCCTTTTTTTTTGCCCTTTTCCTTGAAAAAAAAACAGAATAAGAAATCCGGCAATAATACTTACGGTAATTATGCCTCCTATAAGGTATAATCCTGCATTTTTTTTTACCATAGGTTTTTAAAGAGCCCTTAAAAAAATTCCCTGACTAATACTCTTTCCTTTTGGCCCGATCTAATTCCAGTTTTTCGTCCCGCCGCCGGATAGTTTCCCGTTTATCATAATTTCGCTTGCCTTTGGCTAAGGCTATCACCATTTTTACTTTACCTTCTTTAAAATACATCCTGAGCGGAATCAAAGAATGCCCTTTTTCATTGACTTTGCTATATAAACGTTTGATCTCTTGTTTATGTAAAAGCAGCTTTCTGGGACGCAGCGGGTCATGATTACCATAATAGGCAAAGGGGCATTTTGCTATGTGCAGCTGATATACGAAAACCTCTCCATTTTTGATTTTAGCATAGGAATCCTTGAGGTTGGCTTTACCAAGCCTTAAGGATTTAACTTCGGTTCCCTTTAGTACCATGCCGGCTTCATATTTATCCTCGATAAAATAGTTAAAACGCGCCTTGCGGTTTTCACATATATTTTTTTCATGGATTTTTTGCTGGATTTTTTGCTGGATTTTTTGCAATGGCTTAACCTTTATATATTTTATCTTTCAGAATACTGCCGTAATTATTATTTATCAGTTCAATTATGGCCGGCACAGTGGTTTGTTTTAAAACCTCTGCTGCAAATTGTTTTGCCTCAGAATATTCAAGTGATCTCAGCATACTTTTCACAGCAGGAATAGATTGGGGATTCATGCTCAGGTCTTTAAAACCAAGACCCAGCAAAATCGGTATATTAAAGGGGTCCCCAGCCATTTCACCACAAATTGAAACCTCAATATTTGCCTTTTGAGCTGCTCTTATAACATGATCTATCATACGAATAATCACCGGTTGAAGAGGATTATACATATGGCCTACATAGCGATTCCCGCGATCAATAGCCATAGTATACTGAATTAAATCGTTGGTTCCAATACTGAAAAAATCCACCTCTTTTGCGAGTTGATCGGCCATAATAACCGCAGATGGAACTTCTATCATAATTCCGATCTCAATTTTACGGTCATATTCGATTTTGTCATGCTCCAGAGAATCAGCTACTTCGTTTAAAATATTTTTGGTTGCAATTACTTCAGTAATAGAGGAAATAAGAGGTAATAAAAGCCTGACCCTGCCAAAAGCCGCTGCTCTTAAAATAGCTCGCAACTGGGTTTTAAAAACATCCTGATTTTTCAAACAATAGCGGATAGCCCGCAGACCAAGCACAGGGTTAGCCTCTTCCAAATCTACCACACCGGTAATAGCCTTATCACCATTAATATCCAGAGTTCTAATGGTAACAGGCCTTTGACCCATTATCTCTATGACCTCCTTATATTTTTCAAAGAGTTCATTTTCATAGGGGAATACAGCACGGCTTAAATACTGAAATTCAGTGCGGTATAAGCCAATTCCTTCACCACCGTTATCCAGAACCGCAACCACCTCTTCAGGAAGTTCAATATTACCCTGGATAGATATTTTAATGCCGTCACGGGTTATTGCCGGCAAATGGCTATCCTGCGCAATTACCATCTTATATTGATTATAACGGTTTTGACGCTCACCAAATTCAATTAATGTTTGTTCACAAGGATTTATTACCAACTGCCCGGTGGACCCGTCCACAATAATGATGTCCTCATTTTTTACCAGAGAAGTTGCCTTTTCAAGCCCCAACACCGCTGGAATCCCCAATGCCCTTGCAATAATGCCGGTATGGGAAGTAACTCCTCCCCTGTCAGTTACAAATCCCTTAATTTTTTCAAGTTGAATCTGACTGGTTTCAGCAGGAGACAGGTCACGCGCAACCAGAATAACTCTTTTACTTATGGTACTGATATCTTCAGGGTCGGCTCCCTTTAAATTCATCATCACCCTGTCTGCCACCTGAACTATATCGTCAGCCCGCTCCTTTAGATAAGAGGCACTCATTTTTTGAAAAAGCGGCTTTATTTCTGAAACCACCTTTTTAAGAGCCCATTCAGCATTTACCCTTTCATACTCAATAATATGAATTAGTTTATTATAAAGCTTTTTATCCTTTAACATAACCAGATGGGTTTCAAGAATATGCGCATGCTGCCTGTAATTAGCCGGTGTACCATCAATGATTTCCCGCAGCTCATCGCTTGTTTTTTTAACAGCAATTTTAAACCTGGTTTTTTCTTTTTCTACTGCGGCCTGGCTGATATAATATTTCTCAACAACATCAACACCTTCTTTGTCAACAAGGTAAGCCTTGCCAATACAAATTCCAGGAGAGCCGCTGATCCCCTGTAAAATAAGTTCCTTATTTTTATCTGCTGTCATGGTTATAACTCTCCAAACCCGTTTTCAATCAACCCTGCAATATTGTTTAGCACGTTAATATCATTATAATGTTCTACGGAAATAATTATTTTGCTTCCCTTTGGGCACCCCAGGGTTAAAATATCCAAAATACTGGTCGCGTCAACTTTTGCGGTACCCTTTTGCAGCCAGACCCGGTCTGTGGCTTTTTGAGCCAGCAAGGCAATCTGGGATGCTGATCTGGCGTGCAGACCCAATTCATTTACGATTTCAAGTTCTTTTGAAAGTGAATTTTTCTTTTTTTGCATCTATTATAGTTGACAGCCTGTTTTGAATATAAATAAACAAAAAATCATATCAGCGCCAACCAGGGATGTCAATCCGAACTTATGTTGAAACCACCGTAAATTTGTTCTAATTTTTAAGCTTTTGATGCGCAACGGCTATTCCTCGTCATTTTTAAATAATCCATGACCATACGCTATGTCATTAATAGTTGTCGCATCTTTTGCGAGACATTTTGAACTCCCTTACTTTTAAGTAGACCCACGGCGAATCGCCTTAGGCGTGTAGTATTCTCATGGCCATAGCCTTTTGCGATTCGCTTCGGTCTTCATCATAGTTCCAGTCAATAATGTAATGACAGCTATTTTCAATGCTCCAATGCCCGCGATTGTCTTTCAGTACATCTTTAGCAGTAGCCATATCCGGTGTTTTGCTGGTAACCATTGCGAATTCGTTGATATCCTTTGGTTTTACCAATAAGCTTATAGTTTGCTGCCTGGTAAATCGTACCAGCTAAGCGTGATGGGTCGACAAAGGTTTCCATGAGTAATAAGGGATAGCCAAATCGATTTACCCAATCATCTTGAATTTGTCGTTTGCACAAGGATAATATTTTTGAAGCCGGATTCATGTGAGGATGTTGAGGTAGTATTTAAAACCGGGAATTGTTGGCAACTAAATGAAGCCGGTCATACTGGTGCCGAAATCCCCAACCAATCCAATGATCACTAACGTCGCACTTTAAAGCAGCCGCAGAATAACTAATTAGTGATAGGACCATTAGTGCTGTATCGTTGACCTAGCCACTCCCACCGGTTCCACAGCATACTCACTTTAATTAGTGATAGGACCATTAGTGCTGTATCGTTGACCTTGAAGACCTTGTCCAG
>JASFBJ010000308.1 GCA_030149585.1 Desulfobacterales bacterium
GTCTGCAAATGGTCACAGTTGACAGCGCAATCCCGGGGCATGCCGTCCATTTTCGAAAGAAACACTTCGGAAGGTATATTGCGGACCGTACTTGTAATGGGTGCGACGGTTATTTCACCAAGATACTCCAACACGGAATCTCGTGTTAGGATAAGAACCGGCCTCTTTTTATCTGGTTTTACAAACTTGTACCAACGTATTTCACCGTGTTTCATTCGTCACCCCAAGCTTGCTCTGTTTCCCAAACCGAAAACTCGTCGGCAGTAACTGGATGTCGTTCATACCCTTGACGGTGCTTGCACTCCAATTGCTCAAGATTGTAGCGGGAAAGCGCCTCACGAAGTGCCTTTCGTGTGAAAGCAGAACGACTTTTGTGGAGTTGTTTCGAAACGCGGTCGACTGCTTTGACGAGATCATCATCAAGGGTCATCTGAATTGTTCTCATATTACACCTCCGCAGTGTGGATTTTTATAGCTATAATAATCCACACTACAGACCATGTCAAGTCAACTTATTCGGCCAACGGTTAAAATCAGGCGACCAAAAAGCCGTTCAAAAAATTGGTGACCATCGAATCATCTGAGACTTTAAAAGAATATATAGATACAAAAAATTCGCGCGGTTTTTGGGGTCGCCTGCATTTTGTGGATTTATTTCGTCCTCGATCCTAACCTGGCTTTTGTCCATTTTCACCGGTAACCTGATTGCGGCCATTATTTTTTGACATGTACAAAGCCTTGTCAGCTCTCTGGATAAAAGATTTCGCGGATTCACCTTTGCGGTATAAAGATGCTCCAATAGAGATGGTAATTTTGCCGATGGTTTTCCCGGAACCTTTTTTAAGCCACTTGCGTGTTTCAAAATATGAACGAATCTGTTCACCGACAGACAGTGCTCCATTAAGAGGAGTATCTTGTAAAATAACCACAAATTCCTCACCACCATAGCGGGCGGCCGAATCTCGGCCTTTGATATTTTTTTCAATAATCGAAGAACAGAGACTGAGAACCTGGTCACCAACAACATGACCGTGGTTATCGTTCACCTTTTTAAAATGATCAATATCAAGCATCAGCAAAGATAAGTCCAAGCCTGTTTGATTGGTGTCATCAAGTGCTTTTGTCAGAAGTTTATCAAATTGACGGCGGTTGGCAAGCCCTGTTAATGGATCAATGGTTGCCTTTATTTTTTCATTGGCCAGCCTGTCCCTTAGCAGACTAATCGCCTGGTTGGTTTTTTGTAAATTATTATCTAATTCAGCACTCCTGGATAATAGCTTTTGGGTAGTGTCCAAAACGCTTTCAATTATTATCTGCAACAAATCCTCATCCAGATTTTCTTTTTGAAGCTTATCAGCCATGGCCTCAAACGTAGCCCCATATTCTGATATTTTTCCGCCGGATTCAGAAATACATTTTGATACCAGGCCCAAAATTTGTTGAAGCGCTAAAGTAGCCTTTTCCCCGGCCAGTATTTTTTTTTCAACAATATATTTTTCAAACAGTTCATCATTAATATCGGCTGAAAACTGACCGGATGAGGTCAGAATTTCATCTATAGCTGTTTTCAAAGGATGATTAGAACCCGCCACATATTCATACCAGACAGCATAATTGGCAGGCGTAACAGGTATCCGATTGCGGCCTATATAAGATAATAAGAGCCTGAGATATTCATTTGCCTGGTCATAACTGTCTTTTGGCGACATTTTGATGGTTCCTGTTTTTTACATGAAAAGAAATTTATCAGTTGTTAATGATGATTGGATAATTAAAATATTCAGGATAGTTAAACTTTTAAACCCCAAAGGTCAAGTATAAAATATGAGTCCAATATTGTCCTTTAAAAAATAATGACACCTTGACTTGTACATGCAAAAGATGTACATTAAAATATATGAAATATGACTGGAATCCAGAAAAAAATGAATGGCTGAAAAAAGAAAGACAAATATCTTTTGAACAGGTTATTTTTCATTTATTACAAGGAGATGTGTGGAAACTTGCAGACCACCCTGATCAAACTACTTATCCAGGGCAGAAAATTTATTTTGTTATTATTGAAGATTATATTTATATGATTCCACATATTATTCATGAAGAATACATTTTCTTAAAAACAATTATTCCGAGTAGAAAAGCTACAAAGGCTTATCAAAAAGATCGAAGAGGACAAAATGGAATATGATAATGAAGAAAAAAATATCATAGATTCTTATGAAAGTGGAAAATTAAAACTTTCAGCACCTTTGAAAAAAGAAATAGAAGAGATTAGAGCTATAGCCAAAAATACTTTTAAAAAAGATAAAAGAATTACAATAAGGCTCTACGATCATGATTATAAAGGAATTCAAAAAAAAGCTTTGGAAATGGGGCTCCCTTATCAAACTTTAATTTCCGGTTTAATTCATCGATATATTGAAGGAGATTTAATATCAAAGAATGGATAAAATGCACTGCCTGATGTTAGGGTCACGGAAAGAAATAAATCAACAAAATTGCGCTGGATGGACATTTTTAAAAAAAATCGCTTGACCTGTACCTCTTATTACCTTGACTTGTGCATGCAAAGATTTACATTATAAATTATTTTGATTATAATATACAAAAGGAAATTATTATGCCAATCTATGAATATCAATGTGAAAAATGTGAGAATCAATTTGAAAAGCTGATCTTTGCCACAGATGATGATCAGGTTGTGTGTCCTAAATGCAATAGCAAACAGGTTAAAAGACAACTTAGTTCTACCAGTTTTTTGAATAGTTCAGGAATCGGCACCTGTGCTGCGCCGGCATCCAGTGGCTTTTCCTGAGGCAGTTAGCTGGTTTTATGGCGGTCTGTCATAACAAAAAAATAAAGAAAGAAAAACTTATTTTGGGGCAATTTTGGCTGAATATTGGAATTGAGTCGACCATTCCTTGCAAAAATCATTTTGTGGGTTTTGCGAATAGGATACTTCCATAATATTATCAGATAAAGTTTTTGCTTTAATAAGATCATTGAATATCAACTTTTTTTCCTGCATTGTAATAACCGGAAAACCGTAATAATTATTTATATGTTTCAATGTTTTTTTGGATTGAATTCTTTGGGATACAAAATCAATATGTCTGTTTAGACGCCCTCTGATATACTCATTCGAAAAATCAACAATATCATCCTTTATTTTAAAGATAGTGTCTTTCAGGCTATTATCAATTTCATAACCAATGCTGTTTCTGGCAGATGCCATAGCAGCAGCAGTTGTAGTGCCTGTCCCCAAAAAAGGGTCAAACACGGTATCGCCTTTGACTGAGTACATATTTATCAGCCGGTAGGCCAGCTCAAAAGGAAATGCCGCGCTTTTTGCCCTGTCTTCTTTATTCTTTAATATCTGGGTAGTACCTTTTATATCCATCCAGACATCAGAGAAAAAAATATTTCTTTCCTCCCAGAATAAGGCGCTTTCGTGTCGATTTGTTTTATCAGCAGCCTTTATAAATTCTCTTTTATATCCTTTACGCAAAATCAAGATATATTCATGTTCAAGTGTTACATAAGCGCCGGCCGGCAGCATGCCTGAACCCATAAATTTATTCGGGGCGTTGGTTTGTTTGCGCCATAATATGTCCGGCAGGGCGTTAAATCCAAGTTTTATTAAATATTGCAAAATTCTGCTATGGTTTGAATAAAGGGAAAAAAGTTCATTCAAAGTTCTTGTTGCATCTCCGATGTTGATGCAGGCAAAACCACCGGTTTTCAAAACCCTGTAAACATTTTCCCATACCTTGTCCAGTTCCTGATGCATTTGTTCAAATGCCGTCAAGCCCTTAGAATGCTTTAAAGCTTTACTGATTTTACTATTTTGCTTTGAGAACATCTCATCCCACATGGCGATCATTGGATAAGGCGGAGATGTAATAACCAGATTTACACTGTTATCGGGAACAGCATTTAGGTTCTTGGAATTTTCAAAAAATATTTTATGTGTTGTTTTAATTTGATTTGTCCTTTTTAGTAATATGAATTTATGGATTAATATTCAATTTTTGTCATCCTTCATTTGTTACACTTTTCCCCACTCAAAGGAATCTATATTTCTGTCTTTTTTGCTAAATGTTATCCCTATAAGATAAACTGAGGTTTTCCTGCCGGCATATTTCTCACTATAATCCCTTTGCTTTATTTGTCACATCCTCTGCAACAAATTCTATACCAAGAGCTGCAAAATAACTGTAAATAACA